>JAQCMY010000173.1 GCA_028274865.1 Haloferacaceae archaeon
GAGCGCCTCGGTTACGAGCCGTATCCCGGGACGCTGAACGTCGACCTCGACGAGCGGAGCGTCCGTGCCCGTGCGGAGATCGAGGCGTTCGACGCGGTCCCGATCGACGGCTGGGCCGACGAGGACCGGACGTTCGGACCGGCGACCTGTTACGCCGCGACGGTCGTCCGTGCCGACGACAGCCGTCGGTACGAGGGCGCACACGCGATCGTCCCGGAGCGCACCCACCACGACGACGACCAGATCGAGGTGATCGCCCCCGACCGCCTGCGCGACGAACTCGACCTCGAGGACGGAGCCCGGATCGTCCTCCGCGTGACCGACGTCGACCCGGCGGGGGCCGGCGCGTGAGCCGGTCCGACGCGGGCGCCCCCGGCGGCGCGGACGAGACGCCCGACCCCGTCGAGCGCGCCGTCGCCGCGTTCGACGCCGGCGACCCCGTTCTCGTCCACGACGCCGCCGACCGCGAGGGCGAGACCGACGTCGTCTATCCCGCCGGCGCCGTCGACCGCCACGCGGTCGCGCGCCTCCGGACAGACGCCGGCGGGCTGATCTGTGTCGCGCTCTCGCACGACGTCTGCGAGGCGTTCGACCTCCCGTTCCTCCGCGACGCCCTCGACCACCCCGCCGCGAGCGGTCGGCCCGACTACGACGCCCGGTCGTCGTTCTCGCTCACGGTCAACCACCGCGAGACGCACACGGGAATCACCGACCGGGACCGCGCGCTCACGATCGCCGCGGTCGGGCGAGTCGCTGCCGACGCAGCCGCCGGCGGCTCCGGCCCCGAGGCGTTCGGAGCGACGTTCCGCTCGCCCGGCCACGTCCACCTGCTCCGCGCGGCGCCGGCGGGCCTCGCCAACCGCGAGGGCCACACCGAACTGGCGCTGGCGCTCTCGGACGCCGCCGGGCTGGCGCCCGCGGCGGTCGTCTGCGAGATGCTCGACGCCGAGACGGGCGGGGCGCTCCCGCCCGCCGACGCCCGTGCCTACGCGGAGCGCGAGGGGCTGGTCTACGTCGAGGGCCGGGACCTGATCGCGGCGTTCCGGGACTGAGCAGCCGGACGGTCCGCTCCCGTCGACGCCGAGCGTAGCGTTTTATAGCGGGTCAGGCCCTGCTTGAGGTATGAGCTTCGACGAGATGGACGTCGGGACGATCTGGATGGACGGGGAGTTCGTCGACTGGGACGACGCGCAGATTCACGTCCTGACGCACGGCCTGCACTACGGGACGGGCGTCTTCGAGGGAGCCCGGTGTTACGACACCGAGCGCGGTCCGGCGCTGTTCCGGTGGGACGAACACCTCGACCGGTTCTACTCCTCCGGCCAGCCGTACGACCTCGAGATCCCGTTCTCCCGGACGGAGCTGACCGACGCGACGCTCGAGCTGATCCGCCGCGAGGACCTGGCGTCGTGTTACGTCCGGCCGATCGCCTTCTTCGGCTACGGGAGCCTCGGCGTCAGCCCGGAGGACTGTGACGTCCAGACGGCGATCGCGGCGTGGCCGTGGGGCGCATACCTCGGCGAGGAGGCCCTCGAGCGTGGCGTCGAGGTGATGGTCTCCTCGTGGCGCAAGCACGCCTCCAGTCAGATCCCGACGAACGCCAAGACGACGGGACTGTACGTCAACAGCCTCCTCGCGGGCGAGGAGGCGCGGCGCAACGGGTTCACCGAGGCGATCGTCCTCAACAAGGAGGGACAGGTGGCAGAGGGGCCGGGCGAGAACGTCTTTCTCGTCCGCGACGGCGAACTCTACACGCCCGGGCTCTCCCAGAGCATCCTCGACGGCATCACCCGACAGACGGTGATCACGCTCGCCGAGGAGCGGGGCTACACCGTCCACGACCAGGCGACCATCTCGCGCGGCGAACTCCACACCGCCGACGAGCTGTTTTTCACCGGGACGGCGGCAGAGGTAACGCCGATCCGACAGGTCGGCAACGTCGAGGTCGGCGACCGCGGCCCGGTCACCGAGGAGCTCCAGAGCGCCTTCTTCGACCTCATCGAGCGCCGCACCGACGACCACGACGAGTGGTTCACCTACGTGTAACCGACGCCGGCCCACTCGCGACTGTCCTGGCTTCGGTGTGCGTAGACTCCTGCCCTGGCCGGTATCGCCGGCCGGAGGCTCGCACTCTCGTTCGTGTTCGGTGTCCCGCGGTCGACACGCGCCTGCGGGGCGTCCGTCGGCCACCGCACCGTCCGGTGCTCTCCGCCACGCGGCTGGCAGCCACACCCCAGACGGCAGCAGTCCTGGCCGTTCCGACCGCCCTCGCGTCGAACGTCGCCGTGACGTGTCCTCGGGCCTGCCCGCGCTACGGCGACGCCGTCGTCGCCGGTATCTCAGTCCACCTGGGGCGACGACTCCTCGCCGTCCCGGCCCTCGTCGACCGCGCTCTGGACGGGAATCTCGGTGCTCGTCTGCTCGGCGAACCCCGCCGACAGCACGCGGGTCAGCGCCTCCTCGACCCGCTCGTCCGTCGACTCGATGCGCTCCGGCTCGACCTCGATGACGAAGCCCGTCGTGATGTTCGGCGCGGTCGGCAGGAACAGCACCTCCCGGTCGTCGGTGGTCCGCTTGCCGGTCTTGAACGCCGTCATCCGCATCCCCGGCCACGGCTCGACCCGGACCGGCGCCTGGAGGTCGTCGGTGCCGGTCAGCGCCGTCTCCACCGCGAGCTTCGAGGCGTTGTATAGCACCCGGACGAGCGGGACGCGGTTCATCGACGCGTCGATGTACGACTCGACGAGCCGCCCCGCAGCCGTCCGCATCAGGTAGCCAACCGCGAACGTCAGCGCGACGAGAACGACGATCGCGAGCGCCACCCGGAGCACGACGGGCTGGATCTGCCCGATGAACGGCAGCTCGGCGACCCGGTTGAACACCCAGTTGGCCACCAGCGCGATGACCATGAGGGGAACGAGAACCACCAGACCGCTCGCCGCGTCCCGCTTCCACGTCGACATCTGTCCGGTCTGGGGCCGCCGGGGTAATGACCCCGGCGGCTCGGCGCGCGGCGTCCGAGAGCGGTACGCTGAACTACCGGAGGTCACACGGAACGACCAGCTATGTCTGACGGGGGCGACGGGCGCGGCAGATCGCTCGTAGAGTACGGCATCGAGGACCGGCCACCGCTGCTCAGGTCGCTGGGTCTCGGGGTCCAGCACTACCTGACGATGGTCGGGGCGAACATCGCCGTGCCGCTGATTCTCGCGGGCGCGATGGGGATGCCAGAGCAGTTCGTCCCGCGGTTCGTCGGGACGTTCTTCGTCGTCTCGGGGGTCGCGACGCTGGCACAGACGACCTTCGGGAACCGCTACCCGATCGTCCAGGGGGCGCCGTTCTCGATGCTCGCGCCGGCGCTCGCCATCGTCGGCGTCGTCGCCGCCAACCCGCCCGGCGGCGGCGTCGCGGCGTGGCGGGCCGCGCTCCTCCAGCTCCAGGGCGCCATCGTCGTCGCCGCGCTGTTCGAGGTGGCCGTCGGCTACCTCGGTCTCGTCGGGCGCCTGCGGCGGTACTTCTCGCCGGTGGTCATCGCTCCGGTGATCGTCCTCATCGGCCTCACCCTGTTCACCGCGCCGCAGGTGGCGAGTGCGACACAGAACTGGCCGCTCCTCCTGTTCACGTTCGGCCTCATCGCCGTCTTCTCGCAGCTCCTGGGCGACCGCTCGCGGGCGTTCCAGCTGTTCCCGGTGCTGCTCGGCATCGTCGTCGCCTACCTCGTCGCGCTCGGCCTGTCCGCCGCGGGCGTCTACGCGCCGGGCACGCCCGGGTACGTCGACCTGACGCCGGTCGTCGACGCGCCGCTCGCGGTCGCCATCTACCCGCTCCAGTGGGGTGTCCCGCAGGTGACGACCAGCTTCGTCGTCGGGATGCTCGCCGGCGTGATCGCCTCTGTCGTCGAGTCGCTCGGCGACTACCACGCGGTCGCGCGGCTCTCGGGCACGGGCGCGCCGTCGGGCAAGCGCATCACCCACGGTATCGGGATGGAGGGGATCGCGAACGTCTTCGCCGGCCTGATGGGCGCCGGCGGCTCTACCTCGTACTCCGAGAACATCGGCGCGATCGGCCTGACGGGGGTCGCCTCGCGCTACGTCGTCCAGGTCGGTGCGGCGGCGATGCTGGTCGTCGGCTTCTTCGGCCCGTTCGGGGCGCTGGTCGCGAGCATCCCCGCCCCGGTGGTCGGCGGCCTCTACGTCGCCATGTTCGGCCAGATCGTCGGCGTCGGGCTCTCGAACCTGGAGTACGTCGACCTGGACTCACAGCGCAACCTGTTCGTCTTAGGCGTCTCGCTGTTCGCCGGCCTCGCGGTCCCGGAGTACTTCGCGAACGTCGCCGCGGCGGCGCCGGACGGCGTCGGCGGCGCGGCGTTCTTCGCGCAGAGCATGGCTGCCGTCCCCGCTCTCGGCCCGGTTCTCGGCGCCGAGGTCGTCGCAAACACGGTCTTCGTCGTCGGCTCGACGGGCATCAGCGTCGGCGGAATCGTCGCGTTCGCCCTCGACAACGCGATCCCGGGCACCGACGAGGAGCGCGGGCTGTCCGGGTGGGCGCGAACCGCCGAGGCCGACGAGGACTTTCTGTCGGCGTACGACCGGTTCGTCCGCGGCGGCGACGAGGCGCGCGCGGACTAGCCGCCGACAGCCGTCTGCGCCGCGAACAGCCGCTCGCGCACCAGCCGGGAGAGGTATGCCGCCCACCCGTGCCCGAACGGGGCGTGCTGCCAGACCTCGACGCCGTCCGCCGCGAGGACCCGCTGTGTGTCCTCGCGGACGCCCATCGGCAGCTGGACCTCGACGTCGACGCCGGCCGTCCGCGCACGGTCGAGGCCGTACTCGACGGTCGCCGGGTCGCGGCTCCCGACCGCGAGACGGGTCTCCTGCTCGACCAGCTGGTCGACCAGGCCGCGGTAGGCCGCGTCGACCGCCGCGCGGCCCTGGTGGGCGACGGCGGGCGCCTCGTCGTGTGCGCCCTCGACCAGCCGCGCGGCGACCGGCACCGCCGCGAGCCGCCCGGCGTCGACCGGCGTCCGCCGGAGGTTCGCCCGGAGCCGGACCCCGAGCCGGTCCGGAAACTCGGCGGCGAGGTCGACCGTCGCCGAGAGCGCGGCGTCTGCCGTCGTCGCGTCCTCCGTGTCACACCAGAGGCGGGTGTCGGCGTCGGCTGCGGCTGCCGCGACCCGACGGTAGTTCTCGCGAAACGCCGTCTCGGAGACGGCGAGGCCGAGCCGGGTCGGCGTGACCGAGACACGCGCCCGGAGCCCCGAGTCCGCGAGGTCGCGGCACAGCCGGACGTACGCCGCGGTGTCGTCGTCGGCGTCACGCCGGCTGTCGTTGTGCTCGCCGAGGCGGTGCAGGACGACGCCGACGCCGTCGCCGTTGCGGCGCCGGACGTGGTCCATCGCCTCTGCGGGCGTCTCGCCGGCGACGAACCGCGCGGCGACGGGTGGGATCACGGTCTCCGAGCTCCGGTCGCCGGCGGCATAACTCGTCCGCCGCTACGCCTCGTGGAGCCGGCCGCCGTCGACGGCGACGTTCTGTCCCGAGACGTAGGCGGCGGCGTCGGAGCAGAAAAACAGGACCGGCGCGGCCACGTCGTCGAACGACGCCGGTCGCCCGCGGGGCAGGCTCGCCTCGTCGGCGTCGACGACGCTGTTCTCGACGAGGAACGGCGAGACGGCGTTGACCGTGATCCCGTCGTCCTGCGTGTCGTACGCGAGCGCACGGGTGAACATGAGGACGCCCTTTTTCGCGGCGAAGTACGGGAAGTTCAGCGGATTCGCGTGGTCGTGGCCGGCGTCGGCGGCGCCGAAGTTGACCACCCGGCCCCACCCCCGCTCGCGCATCCCGGGCACGACCGCGCGCGAACAGAGGTAGGTGCCCATCAGGCAGGACTCGTAGGCGTCGCGCCACTCGGCGGGCGAGAGCTCGTCCCAGTTCCCCCGCGGGAAGTTACCGACGACGTTACAGAGCACGTCGACGCCGCCCAGCGCCGTCTCGGCGTCCTCGACCAGCGCCGCCACCGCCGCGGCGTCTGTGACGTCGCCCCGGACGACCGTCGCCTCGACGCCCCGGTCGCGGGCCGCCGCCGCGGTGTCGCGGGCCGCCGTCTCGCTCGTACGGTAGTGGACGGCGACGTCGGCGCCGGCGTCGGCGAGACGGAGCAGCAGTTCCCGGCCGACGCGCGTCGCCGACCCGGTGACGAGCGCCGCGCGTCCGTCGAGGTCGGGGGTGAGGTCGAGCACGGGACTGGAACGCGCCCGCCCGGCTTAACTGTGACCGGTCTCGACCTCGTCGCCGACCCGGACCGTCTCGCCGTGGCCCGACGCCACGCCCGCGACGAGGGTGAGGGTGTAGTCGTGCGGGACGGCGTCGCGGTCGGCGAAGTCGGGGAACGTCGCGCCGCGCCGCTCGGCGAAGCGCTCGCGGAACTCGGGGAGCGCCTCGCCGGTGTCGGGGTCGCGCGAGGGGACGACACACCGGGCACAGGACTCGACGCCGACGAACTCGACGCCGCCGGCGCGGAAGACGGGGGCGTCCTCGCCGACGAACCGGTCCTCCCAGAACGCCGGGACGCCGCTCACCTCGACGTTGACCCGGAGGCGCCGGCGCACGGCTGCCGCCGAGAGCCCGTGGTCGTCGAACCACGACGCCACCTCGCGGAGCGTCGCCGAGGAGACCACCGTCGGGCCCGCGTCGGGCCGGTCGACGAACCCCGGCGGGTCGCGACGACGGAGCTCGAGGGGGCCGTCGACGTCCAGCGCGTCGCTCAGCCGCTCGCCCGCCGCCCTGCGTCCCGCGGCGCGCCCGACGTCGTAGGACTCGCCGTCGACGGTCAGCGTCGCCGGCGGGTCGAACGCCGTCTCGACGGCGTGGATCTGCTCGCTCTGCTTCCCGTTTACCGCCCACTCGACGGCGTCGCCGCGCTCGGTCACCGGCGGCGCGTCCGGCGGACAGAGCGCCCACTCGCGGTCGCCGGCGAGCGTTCCCGCCCCGGTGACCCGCGACTCCTCGAGTGCGACGCCGTCGAACCCCTTCACCGGATAGACCCGGAGCCGTTCGATCCGTGCCACGGCCGGCGGTGACGAGCGGCGGTCAAAAGCGTGCCGTGCGCCGACGGGGGCAGGATTTACGCCCCGTTCTGCGCAGACTGCGGTAGATGGACGACGTGACGACGGTGACGGTGGACTCGTACAGCACGCTGGTAGACGTCGACTCGGGGGCGGCGGTGCTCGCCGAACACGTCGACGGACTCGACGAACGCGAGGCAACAGCCGTCTCCGGGACGTGGCGGACACGGTATCTCGTCTACTCGATGCTCGTCGACGACATCGACGCCTACCGGCCCTTCCGCGAACTGGTCGACCACGGGCTGGCGTACGCCCTCGCGGCGCACGGCCACGACGTCGACGGGACGACCCGTGACGCGATCAGCACCGCCGTCTACGAGGACCGCCTCGCGGTGTTCGACGACGTGCGCCCCGGGATCGAACGGCTGGTCGACGCGGGTTACCCGGTCTACGTGCTGTCGAACGGCTCGCCGGATATGCTCGCCCACCTCGTCGAGGCGGCGGGGGTTG
>JAQCMY010000180.1 GCA_028274865.1 Haloferacaceae archaeon
CGAACGACGTCGTCTCGGGGACGCCCGTCTCGGTGACCTACTGCCCGCTGACCGGGACGGCGATGGGGTTCTACCGCGGCGACACCACCTTCGGCGTCTCCGGGCGCCTCGTGAACAACAACCTCGTGATGTACGACCGGGCGAACGACGGCCGCTGGCCACAGGTGACCGGCACGGCGATCCAGGGGCCACGGGAGGGGGCGTCGCTCCAGGAGTTCCGCCTCGTCTGGACGACGCTCGGGCGCTGGCGTGACCGCCACCCCGACACGCGCGTGCTCTCGACGGAGACCGGCTACGCACGCGACTACACCCGTGACCCGTACGGCGACTACAGTCCGCGGGAGGGCTACTACGCCCGCGAGAACGTCACCACGCTCTTCTCGAACCTCACGGAGGACGACCGTCTGCCGAAGAAGGCCGTCGTGCTCGGCGCACGCACGCCGGAGGGTGCGGTCGCGTTCGAGAAGGACACGCTCCGTGACCGGGCGGTGCTGACGGCCGACCTCGCCGGCGAGGCGGTCGTCGCCGTCTACGACGCGCCGCTCGACACCGGCTACGTCTACCGGACCGGCGGCGCGAGCGTCGCAGCCGCCGGCGAGGGGCGGGTCCGGGTCGGCGGCGAGACGTACCCCGCCGCCGACCTCCCCCTCGACCGGGTGTACGCGTTCGACGCGATGTGGTTCGCGTGGGTCGGATTCTACCCAGAGACGGGGCTGGCGGCGTGAGCAACTCGGCTGCCCGCGCCGGTCCGCGGCTCGTCGGCTCGACGGCTGCCGTCCTCCGGCGCGCGCTGCGCCGCCGCGACGGGCAGACTGTCGCCGCGCTCGCGCTCGTCGGCTACCCGCTCGTCTACTGGGTCGCGCTGGGGCACCTCTCGCTGGGCGGGCCGGGCGGCGTCGAGGTGTTCGTCGTCTCGGACCCGCTGGCGCGGATGGTCGAGGCGCGCTCGCCGTTCAGCTACGAGCCGGTGGCGCGGGTCGTCGCCGGCCCGGTCGTCTGGCTCGCCTCGCCGCTGAACCTCGCGCTGGGCGTCCTCCTGGGCAGTCTCGTCGCCGCGAACGCCGCCGTCGGACTGGTCTCGTGGCGCGCTCCACGGGTCTGTCGCGCGGGCGCGAGGACCGGACCGCTGGCCGGCGTCCTGGCGCTGCTCGGCGGCGCGACGTGCTGTGGCCCGGCGGTGTTCTTCCTCGTCGGGGTCCAGGCGACGGGCGCGCTCGTCGGCGCGTTCTCCGTGCTGGTCCCGCTGTCTGTGCTCCTGCTGGTCGGAACGCTCCTCCTCGCCGGGCGGGGCGCGACGGCGTAGGGCGGGCCGCGCTACGCCGGGTCGAACGCCGCGTCGCCGTCGACCGCGTGCCGGTCGACCGCGTCGAGGTCCACCGTCACGCCGAGGCCCGGCGTCTCCGGCACCGTGATCCGCCCCTCGTCGATGAGCTCCTCCTCGATCAGGTCGTCCCACCAGCCGAGTTCGTAGGAGTGGAACTCGACCGCGAGGGCGTTCGGCACCGCCGCGCCGACGTGTGCGCTCGCGGCTGTCGCGACCGGCGAGGAGACGTTGTGCATCGCCACGGGGACGTAGTAGGTGTCGGCGAGGTTCGCGATCTTCTGTGTCTCGCGCATCCCGCCGACCTTCGGGAGGTCCGGCGCGACGACGTCGACGGCCTGCTCCTCGAGGAGCCGGCGGTGGCCGTGGACGCGGTAGACGTTCTCGCCGGCGGCGACCGGCGTCGTCGTCTCGCGGGTCACCGCGCGCTGGACGTCCAGGTTCTCCGGTGGCACCGGGTCCTCCAGCCACCAGACGTCGTACGCCTCGACGGCGTCGGCGAGGCGGTGGGCGCTCCCGGAGGCGAACGACCAGTGACAGTCGAAGGCGACGTCGGCGCGGTCGCCGACGCGCTCGGTCACCTCGCGGACGATCTCGGCCTTGTGGTCGACCTCCGCGCCCCGGAGGTGTCGGTTCGCGCGGTCCAGCTCCTGCCCGCTCTCGACGTCGAGGTCGAACTTCAGCGCGTCGTAGCCCAGCTCCTCGACGACACGCTCGGCCTCGGCGGCGTTCGAGGCCGGGTCGGCCTCGTCGCCCGCGTGGCAGTCGCAGTAGACCCGCACCTCGTCGCGGTACTTCCCGCCGAGGAGCTGGTAGGCCGGCACCTCCAGGAGCTTCCCGGCGAGGTCGTGGAGCGCAACCTCGACGCCGGCGACCGCGCTCACCGTCGGCCCACCGATAGAGCCCTCGCCCGACATCTTCTGGATCATGTGCTCGTACAGCCGGTCGACGTCGAGCGGGTTCTCGCCGACGAGGAACGGCGTCATCCGGTCGATCAGCTCGGGGACGCCCGCACCCCAGTACGCCTCGCCCGTCCCGGCGACGCCGGCGTCTGTGTAGACCCGGACCAGCGTCCACGGGAAGTTGCCGTCGACCATCGTCGTCTGGACGTCGGTCACCTCGACGTCCCGCCCGCCGCCTCGCTTCGCGTGAACCCCCATCGTCTCCGCAGAGAGGTCCCGCATCGTGTACTCCGCGTTCGGGTCGCGGAGCGTCGCGTAGTCCCGTGACACGTCGAGAGATTCACTCGCGCTCGGGTAAGCGTGTCGACCGACCGGGGCGACCGCCGAACTGATGTACGTGGGCTGCCAGTCGTCTGCCGGATGGCCGACAGCTGGCTCCGGGTTCGGGGGGCGCTGGACCGCTGGCTCCCCGTCGTCGTCGTCGCACTCGTCGTCCTCGCCGGCGTCGGTGCGTGGGTGACGTACGACGCCCACGTCACGGCCGAGACCACGGTAGAGCGCACCGTCGACGAGTGGCGCGTCACCGGCGAGTTCGACCACCGGGCGACCGTCCAGTCCACCGCCGGGGCCAGCGTCGAGCCCGGGACCACCGTCGAGAACCTCTCCGTGTACGTCCAGGACACGATGCCGGTGCTGTCGGGCACGTTCTCGCTCGGCTACGAGGGCGAGGCCCCCGCCGACGTCCGGATTCGCCACCTCGTCCGGATCCAGAGCGTCGGGGACACGACCGACGGCGGGCAGACGGTCTACTGGCAGCGGACGCAGCCGGTCGAGTCGGGGACCGTCACGCTCCGGCCGGGAGGGGGCGCACGCGTGCCGTTCT
>JAQCMY010000046.1 GCA_028274865.1 Haloferacaceae archaeon
GGCGCGGAGGCGGCGTCGGACGACGCAGCCGTCGACGTCGTCCCGGCTGTCACCGTCGACGCCGGCCCGGAGGCGGCGGGGTCGCTGGTGCGCGACCGCCGGGCGGCGGCGACACTCCTCCTCGTCCGTGGCGGGACCCGCGCCCGAAACCGCTTCGCGACGGGCGAGCCGCGGGCCGACGTCCTCGTCGGCGCGGTCGGGCCGGACGAGTTCCCGTTCGACGACGTCCTCGCGCGGGCGGCGGCGCGGGCCGGCGTCCGGGTCGCGTTCGACCTGGGACCGGTGCTCCGCGAGACGGGCGGGACCCGCGTCCGGGCGATATCTGCGCTCGCCCGGCTCCACGACCTCGTCGAGACGAACGACACGCCACACGTCGTGACCGCCGGGGCAGACGTGCCGGTCGGACTGCGCGCCCCGCGCGCGCTCGCCGCCGTCGGGACGGCGGTCGGCCTCCCGGACGGGTTCGTCCGCGAGGGACTGCGCGAGTGGGGGCGACTGGTCGCGCGCAACCGCGACCGGGCGAGAGACGACTGGGTGATGCCGGGCGTGCGCCGCGGACGGTACGACCCGGCAGACTGGTCCGGGTCGGAGGGCGACCCGTGACGCCGCGCCCGAAGGCCCGCCGCCCACGGTGGCGCTACCTCGCGGTCGGTGTCGAGGGCACGACGCCGGACCGGCGGGCGGTCCAGCGCGCCGTCTGGGACGCGACGACGGCGCTGTTCGGCGACCCCGGAAGCGCCGCCGTCGACCCGACGGTCGTCCAGACGGGCGCCGACGCGGTCGTGGTCCGGGTCCGCCGCGACGAGGTCGAGCGCGCACGGGCCGCGCTGGCCTGTGTGACGGCCGTCGGCGGCGACCCCGCGGCGCTCCGGGTGCGCGGCGTCTCCGGGACGATCCGTGCCTGCGTCGAGCGGCACCTCGGGCGCTGACCGCGGCCCGAAGGAAAGGGTATTTACTCGGGCCGACCCCACCACGAGGAGAGCGGACTGTCAGCGCCGACGGCTGCCACAGGCGGTCGGGCTGACGCTCGTGACGGACCCACACATGCAGGGACAATCCCAACAGCAGGCATACGACCGCGGGATCACGATCTTCTCGCCGGACGGCCGGCTCTACCAGGTCGAGTACGCGAGGGAGGCCGTCAAGCGCGGCACCGCGAGCGTCGGCGTTCGCACGCAGGGCGGTGTCGTCCTCGCGGCGGACAAGCGCCAGCGGTCGCCGCTGATGGAGCCGACGAGCGTCGAGAAGATACACAAGGCCGACGACCACGTCGGCGTCGCCAGCGCGGGCCACGTCGCCGACGCCCGCCAGCTGATCGACTTCGCGCGCCGGCAGGCGCAGATCAACCGCCTGCGCTACGGCGAGCCGATCGGCATCGAGACGCTGACGAAGGCCGTCACCGACCACATCCAGCAGTACACGCAGGTCGGTGGCGCACGGCCGTTCGGCGTTGCCCTCCTCCTCGGCGGCATCGAGAACGGCGAGCCGCGCCTCTACGAGACGGACCCCTCCGGCACGCCGTACGAGTGGAAGGCCGTCTCGATCGGTGCCGACCGCGCCGACCTCCAGGAGTTCCTCGAGGGCGAGTACACGGAGGAGCTCGACCTCGCAGGCGGCATCGACCTCGCGCTCCGCGCGATCGACGCAGCGAACGAGGACGGCCTCACGGCCCAGGGCGCCGACGTCGCCACGATCGACGCCGAGGAGAAGCGGTTCTACCAGCTCCCCCGCGACGAGGTGGCCGCATACATCGAGGAGGCCGACCTGTCCGCGTCCGACGACGAGCCGACCGACGACTGACTGCCGGCGAACTTTTCTCCCCGGCCCCCGCCGTACCGCCCGTGACGGACGTCAGTCTCGGCTTCCTCGCCGACCGACTCCCGTCGGACCGCCTGTCGCTCGACCCGACGGACCGCGCCGAGTACGACGCGGACTGGGGCCGCTCCGGCGGCGACCCCGACGTCGTCGTCTGGCCCGAGTCGACCGACGAGGTCGCGGCTGTGCTCGCGGCCTGCGACGAGCGCGGCGTCCCCGTTACCCCCTACGCGGCCGGGTCGGGCATCGAGGGCGCGGCGCTCGCGACGACCGGCGGGGTGACGCTCGACACGACGCGGATGGACGCCGTCGGACCCGTCCGCCCGGACGACCTGCAGGTAGACGTCGCCCCCGGCGCCGTCGGCGGCGACGTCGAGGCGGCTGCCGCGGACCACGGCCTCGTCTGTCCCCCGTTCCCGCAGTCGGCGGCGTTCTCGACGATCGGGGGGATGGTCGCGACGGGCGCGAGCGGGACGCAGACGGTCAAGTACGGCGAGGTCGGTGACTGGGTGCTCGGCCTCGAGGCCGTCCTCGCCGACGGGACGGTCGTAGAGACGGGGTCGCGCGCCCGGAAATCCTCCAGCGGCTACGACCTCACGGCGCTCCTCGTCGGGAGCGAGGGCACCCTCGCCGTCGTGACGCGCGTGACGCTCGCGCTGGCCCCCGAACCGCGCGCCCGCCGGGCCGGGCGGGCGACGTTCGAGACGCTCGACGGCGCCGCGACGGCGGTGACACGGGTCGTCCGCGAGGGCGTCGACGTCGCGACGCTCGAGCTCGTCGACCCGCTCACCGCGCGGATGGCGTCGGCGTACGCCGACGCGGACGTGCCGCCGGACCCGGCGGTGTACGTCGAGATCCACGCCGGCACCGAGGCCGGCGCCGAGGCCGAGGCCGCGCGGTGTGAGTCGGTTCTGTCGGCGGCGGGCGGCGCCGTCTCGTTCGCCGACGACCCCGCCGAGATGGAGCGGATCTGGGCCGCGCGCCGGCAGGCCGCCGACGCGATCAAGGCGTGGGACCCCGACCGGACGCCGCTGACCGTCGGGGACGTCACCGTACCGATCGGGTCGTTCCCCGAGATGGTGCGGTCGGTGCGCTCTATCGGCGCCGAGTACGGCTTCGACGTCCCGGCGTTCGGCCACGCGGGCGACGGCAACGTCCACTACGCGGTCCTCGTCGACCCGGACGACCCGGACGAGGTGGCCCGCGGGACGGAGGCGAGCGACCGCATCGTCGAGCGTGCGCTGGCGCTCGAGGGGACGTCGACCGGCGAACACGGCGTCGGCCTCGGCAAGCGGTCGTACATGGCCGCCGAACACGGCGCCGCCGTCGGAGCGATGCGGGCGGTGAAGAACGCGCTCGACCCGAACGACACGCTGAACCCCGGAACGGCGCTACCCCCGGCTCAGTAGTCCTCGTATGCGAGGTTCATCAGCCACTGCGAGAAGGCGTCGCTGTTGGGGTCGATCTCCTCCTCGCCGATGAACGGACTGAGCATGTCGCCGGCCATCAGCAGGGCGAAGTCGAGGTCACGGGCCGCGGGTTCGATGAAGTAGGTCGTGTGGCCGTTGTAGACTGCGTCGGACCGCTCGATGAGGCCGGCCTCGGACAGCGACTCGGCGATCCGGCTCCCCTGTCGCGAGGAGACCCCGAGCTCCTTCCAGAGGTCGCTCTGGTGGATACCGCCAGTCTCGCGAACCAGCCCGAGGGCGGCGCGCTCCTCCTCGGAGAGTTCGCCCTCGACTTCGACAACGCTCACCGGTCCCGCCCCCCGGCAGGTCGCGTGGCTCCAGACACGCGACAGTGTAGCTTCGGTCGGGGGTTAAACCTGTTCGTCCACCGTACGGTACGGCGTCTCACACGGCGGGCCGTCGGCGAAGCGGTACGCCGGCGACCTGCCGGGCGCGAGCAGCGACGACGACCGGGTTCCGAATCCGTCGCCGTGGACACAGGCGCCGCTCCCGTGGTCGCCCAGCGCGCCGGCGGCGCGGTCGAACCACTCCTCCACGCCCTCGGCGGCCCGGACGGCGAGCCGCTCGCGCAGGCGTCTGGCGCTCGCGACCTGCGCCCGTCGGCGCTCGTCGGCCCCGGCGTCGAGGGCGAACGTCGTGCCGTCGGCGAGCGCCGCGCCGACGTTGACGACGACGCTCACGCCGGGCGCGAGCAGCCGGGTTCGGAGCCGTCCGTCCCACTCCAGCAGCGCGGCGCCGTCGGTGCCGGCGGCGACGAGTTCGAACCCGGCGTACTCGTCGCGCTCGACGGCGCGTTCGACGGTGTCTCGTGCCGCCCGCGCCGAGCGTTCCGCGAGCGCGTCCGCGACGAGTCGCCCCCGCGAGCGCTCGCCCTCGACGCCGACGTCCCAGCGGTTCGTCACGCCGACGAACAGGCCGTGCTCGTTGTATCCGATCCACGTTCCGTCGGCACGGGCGTCCCGCGGCGCGACCGCTGCCGTCCCGCCGAAGCTCCGGCACGCCGGCGGCTCCGCGGGCCGGTCGAGCGCCTCGTCCCGGTTGGCGGCGACGACGACTGGAGCGCCGTCGAACGCACGCCACGCGACGGCGAGGGTACACACGGGTGGACCGAGGGACCGCCGGGCAAAAACGGTCGTGGACCTGCCGGTCGCGTCCCAACCGGCGACGAGGCGTCGCCGGCGGTCACGCCGCCGGGCCTCGTCACTCGCCGCGTCGGGCCCCTGGCCCGCGCCACGCCCTACATGTAGCCGAGGTCGCGCAGCCGCTCCATCAGGTCCTCCTTGTCCTGGGCACGACCCGCGCGCTCGGTGGTGTTCTCGAGGTCCTGGAGCCACGCGGGTTCGGTGTCGGACTTCTCCGTCGACACCTCGCTCCCGAGCGACCGGAACCCCTCGAAGTACTTCGGCGAGATGGGGATATCCTCGTGCGTGAGGTCGTTCGGCAGGTCGTCGTACCCCTGCGGAACGTAGCCGTCGTCCGGAAACCCCTCTACGGTGTCCGGGACGACGTAGTACCAGAACGCGTCCCAGACGTCGGCCTCGGCGAACTGGAGGATCGGCTGGGCGCGGTCGTGAGGCGGGTAGATGTCGGGGTCGTGGCGCGGCGAAAAGAACGTCTCGTCGGCGCGGGCCTCCTGTTCGTCCCACCGGACGCCGGAGACGACCCCGTCGATGTCGTGTTCCTCGAGCGCGTCGTTCAGCGCGACGGTCTTCAGCAGGTGGTTGCCGACGTATGTGTCGAGGAGGAACGGGAACGTCTCCTCCTCGTACTCCAGAATCGACCGGACGTGGTGTCTGTTGTGCTCCGACAGCGCGTCGACGGGAATCTCGTCGCCGGGCGTCAGCCCCCGCTCCTCGACGTACTCGCCGACGTCCGTGTTCCGGGCGTCGATGACCTCGAGCCCCCACTCGTCGGCCCAGCGCTCGACGAAGTCGTGCAGCTCGTCGAAGTGCTGGTAGTGGTCGATGAAGACGGCGGGCGGGAGGTCGTAGCCGTGTCGTTCGGCCACCTGCTGGACGAAGTAGAGGGTGAGCGTCGAGTCCTTTCCGCCCGTCCACATCACGGCGGGTCGCTCGTACTGCTCGAGGGCGGCCTCCGTCACCGCGACCGCCTTCTCCATCTTCGCCGGGAGCGTCTCGTAGTCTTCCGGGTCCTCCCCCTCGCCGTCGGTGTAGTCGACGTCGAGGTAGTCCGGGAACTCGGCCTGCGTCATCGGCTAATGAGATATAATGTAGACACAAGTGCGTTGTGGGTCGCAGCGTGCGAGACGGTAGCGTGGTCGTCGG
>JAQCMY010000216.1 GCA_028274865.1 Haloferacaceae archaeon
CGGTAGAGCGGGCCGTCGTGCTCGTGGCGCATCACCGCCGTCACCGGCGTCCACTCGACGGTCCCGTCGTCCGCGACACCGAGCGTCTCGACGCCCGCGACGGCTGCCACGCCGGTCTCGTCTCCCAGATGGTCGGCTGCGAGTGACTCGATCTGCCGCATCTCGACGCGACCGTCGGACCGGATCGGCAGGCGCGTGTCGCCGTCGACCGACAGCCCGAGCCGGTGGCGCGACTGGAGGTCGGCGGCCCGGCGGTGGACCGGGCTCGGCATGTGGTGGGCCTCGTCGAAGACGACCAGCCCCCACTCCCGGTCGTCGAAGAGGCTCCGGTGGCGGTCCATCCCCGCGACGTGGTAGGTGGCGACGGTGACGGGGCGGAGCTGCTTCGTCCCGCCGTGGTACTCGCCGACCTGCTCCGCCGCGAGCGTGGTGTGTGTGAGGATCTCGTCGTGCCACTGCCGCGCGAGCTCCCGGCTCGGCACCAGGACGAGCGTCTCGCCGCCGACGGCAGTCAGAACGCCGATTGCGGCGACGGTCTTGCCGCTCCCGGGCGGGCCGACGAGCACGCCGGCAGCGCGGTCGAGAAAGCGGTCGACCCAGTCGCGCTGATAGTCCCGGAGCTCGGCTGTCAGGTCGACGTCGAGCGGGTCGCCGGTCTCGAGGTCACGCTCGTCGCGGACGGGGTAGCCCGCCTCGTAGAGCGCGCGCTTGATGCTCGCCTCCTCGCCCTCCCGCACCCAGGCCGTCGTGTCGTCGACCGGCCCGTGGAGTTCGGTCTCGTCGAGGTGCTGTTCGGCGACGTTACCCATCAGCTCGGGCGTCTCGGCGGTCAGCACGGTGTAGCCGTCGTCGTGGCTGCGGAGGGTGAACAGCCGGGTGCGCTCCCACTGGTCCTCGATCCACGCCTCGAGCCCCTCGTCGCGCCGCGGGAGCACGCTCCGGAGCGTCACGAGGAGGTCCGCGAGGTCCTCGAACGGCGCGTTCCAGACGTCCTCTGGCTCGACGACGTACCGGTAGCCCCGGTGGCCCGTGGTGTCGGTGAGCCGGGCGACCTGTGAGAGCCGGGCGCGGGTGAACTGTGTCGGACGGTGGGCGACGACCTCGCGCCGGTCCGGAAAGACGACGACCCGCTCGCCGTCGGCCAGCCGCGACCACTCGGTCGGGTAGAAGACGACCGGGTCCTCGGAGACGTCCACGCGGCCCGCGTCGTCGGCTTCGGTCAGCGCCGACAGCGCCGCGTCGGCCTCGGCCTGCGTACAGCCGACCAGCCGGGCCACCTCCGCCGCGGTGGCGACCGGTCGCTCCTCGCGCCGGAGGGCGTCGAGGAAGTCGCCGAGGTCGAGCGCCGGGTCGTCGTCGCCGTCGTCGGTGGTCACGTCGGCGTTCCGCGCCCGACGGGCAAACGGCTTGCGTCCGTCGTCGACGGGAACCGTCTTGAGTGGCCGGACCGTCGTGTTCGTATGACAGTCACGGCGGGCGGCGACCTCCTCGAGCGAGGGGTACGAGCCTGCGAGGAGCGGGGGTACAGGGTCGTCAGGCCCGAGGGCGGTCGGGAGCCGCCGGCGGTGGCCGAGCCGACGCCGGAGACGGAGCCGTTCGGAGCCGACCGGCCCGTCGCGGTCGAACCCGTCCCCGCAGCCGACGTCACGCCGACGACGCTCGTCTCGCGGCTGTGGGACGACTTCGACCGCGGGCGCGAGGCGCTGTTCGTCGTTCCCGAGGCGGCGGTTCCGGGCGCCCTCGAGGTGTTGCGCGACCCGCCCTTCCTCGCGAGTGAGTCGGCAGACGGCGACCGGACGTTCTACCTCGGGCCGGACCGCGTGCCGCTCGCCGACGGCGGGTACGCACTCGCGCGGCCGGCGGGCGAGTACCGCTGGGTCGAGGAGCCGGCGGCAGCAGTCGAGCGCGCCGGCGGTGCGGTCGACGGCGAGGAGTCCCGCCTGGTCCTCCGTGCCGGCGGCGGCCCGGTCGCCGTTCTCGACGGTGTCGACGCGCTCGACTGCCCGCCCGCCGACCGGTTCCCGTTCTCCTACGCCCGTGGCGACGAGGGTCGGATCGGTGTGCGGTCACACGACGGCTCTTCGGTCGGCGCCGTCGACGGGGTGCGGGCGCTCCGCGACGACGGGTTCGAGCCGGTGCCGATGCCGCTGGTGCCGGAACACGTCTTCGACGACCCGACGGCCGCGGCGGCGTCGTGGACGCTCGCGAGCGTCGGGTCGGACGGCCTCGCGCTGCGCTAGTCCGCGGCGTCGCGAGGTGGCTGCCGGCGCCGGTCGGGCATCCGCTCGGCGGCGGTCCGGACGTCCTCGCCGGCGTCGAGGAACGCCGGGAACTCGTCGAGCGCGGTGACGCCGTCGAGGTAGGCGTAGCGCACGCTCGTCCCGGCGTCGGCGGGGTCGAACACCTGTGTCGGCTGGCCGCGGCGCACGCCGACGAACGGGCGACCGTCCCGGTCTAACTGTGGCGCGACCCCGTACTGGAGGTAGCAGGTGACGACGGCGAGTGCGCTCGCGAGCGGGACGAACCCGGGCGTGAGAGGGTACCGGGACCGGGCGTCGTGGTGTGAGACGGTGACGACGTAGCCGCCACCGAGCCGGCGGCAGTCGAGTGTCCGGTTCGCGCGACGCCACCGGGTCCGGTCCGCGGTCGATTCGACGAGCCGCCAGCCGTCTCCGGTCGTCCCGTCGCCGGCCCGGAGACGGGTGACGACGGTCCGGAGCCGGTCACGGAGGCGGACGATCGAGGCGGGGAGCCGCATCGACCCTGGCTACGTGCTACCTGCTTATCGTCCTGTCGGCGGCTCAGCCGAGCAGGCCGAGTCCCTCGATGCGCTCGACGATGCCCTCGACGGCGTGGGTGGCGTCGTCCGTCCGCTTCCCGCCGGTGATCACGATCTTGCCGGAGCCGAACAGGAGGATGACGACGTCGGGGTCGTCCATCCGGTAGACCAGGCCGGGGAACTGCTCGGGCTCGTACTCGACGTCCTCGAGGCCGAGCCCGATTGCGAGCGCGTTCAGGTTCAGCGTGTGGCCCAGGTCGGCGCTGGAGACGATGTTCTGGACCGTCACCTCCGGGTCGTCCTCGACGGGGATCGACAGCCCGCGGAGCTTCTCGAAGATGATGTCAAGCGCCTCGTGGACGTCGTCGATGCTCTTCGCGCCCGTACAGACGATCTTTCCGGACCGGAAGATGAGCGCCGCCGCCTTCGGGTCCTGCGTCCGGTACACCAGCCCGGGGAAGTTGTCGGGGTTGAAGTCGGCGCCCGGGAGGTCGGCCGCGAGCGCCTCGAGGTCGAGCTCCTGCCCGATCCCGGTCGATGCGACCACGTTCTGTATCTCGATCGTGTCAACCGGCCCGTTCATGTTCGGGCTGACGCTCGTCCCCCACCTACTTAAAGGCCGCTTATAAACGAGGGCGTTGCCGATTTATACGTGTGCGAGTGCGCGCCGAATCGCCGCGTGCGGGAGGGCTGTCGCCGTCGCGACCCGGTCCAGCGACCGGTCGAACCGCGCGACCGCGAGCGCGGCGCCCCGTACCGCCGGGTCGTCGTCCCGTCCGCCGGGCGTCGGCGGCGCCGGGACACGCGGCGGCGCCGTCGCCGTCGCGGCGAGCGTGGCGGCGGCGGCGACGGAGAGCGGGGCGCCCGCCGGGTCGGTCCCCTCGAGCGCCGCGACGAGGCCGAGGTGACGGCGCGCGAGCGCCGGGTCGTCGCAGGTCAGCGCGCGGTCGACGGCTGCCGACTGGACCGCCCTCACGGCGGCGAGAGCGCCTCCTCGACGAGCGTCCCGTCCGGGTCGAGCGTCACCGTCCCGAGGCGAACCGTCTCGCCGGCGGGCGTCTCGCGCGCGACGTCGCCCAGCACCGCCTCTCGGTCGAGGCGCTCCCAGACGGCCTCCGCGACGCGCTCCTGGAACGCCTCGCGGTCGCGCCACGCGGCGTCGACGTCGGACGGCACGCGGACGACGAGACGGAGGCTGTCGTCGCCGACGCCGACGGCGACGGCGAACGTGTCGGACACGGTCCGTGTCTGGGCGCGCGGGGCTTAGGCGCGTCGCTCGGCGGTCAGTCGTCGAGTGCTGCCGCCAGCGCCGTGAGTGCTGCCTCCGCGCTCGCGCGCTTCACCGCCTCCCGGTCGCCGTCGAAGACGTGGCGCTCGGACCGCGCGAACGACGCGCCGCTTCCCCACGGCGCCGCGCCCGCGACGCCGACGTAGACGAGACCGACGGGCTTCTCCGCCGTCCCGCCGGCCGGCCCCGCGATGCCCGTCGTCGAGACGCCCCACGCGACGCCGGCGGCGTCGCGCGCGCCGCGCGCCATCGCCTCGGCGACCGGCGCGGAGACGGCGCCGTGGGCGTCCAGCGACTCGCGGGACACCCCGAGCGCCTCGAGTTTCGCGTCGTTCGAGTACGCCACCGTCGCGCGGTCGAAGTAGTCGGAGGAGCCGGGCACGTCGGTCAGTAACGACCCGACCAGCCCGCCGGTCAGCGACTCGGCGAGCGCCACCCGCTCGCCGCGCGTCCGGAGCCGTTCGCCGACCCGCCGCTCGATCGGTTCGTCGGTCACGGGCACGCCTCGGGCGCCGGGCCTAAAGCCGTCAGGACAGCGTCCGCTCGACGCGCGCGGCGGCGCCGAGCAGGCGCGCCTCCTCGAACGCCCCGGCCTGGAGCTGGAGGCCGACGGGCAGGCCGTCGACGTCGCCGTTCGGGAGCGTCACGGCGGGCTGTCGGGTGACGTCCGCCGGTCGGGTGGTGTACGCGTAGTCGAAGCCGGGGTCGTCGGCGTCCGTGAGCCGCGGCGCGACGCCGGGGGTCGTCGGCGTCACGAGGGCGTCGACGCCGGCGAGGGCGTCCTCGAACGACTCCCGGACCGCCTCGCGGGCGGCCTGCGCGCGGGCGTAGCACCCGCCGCCGCGCTCGATGAGCCGTGCGCCGGCGAGCAGCTTGCTCCGGTAGTACGGCCCGACGCGGTCGCCGTACGCCCGCGTCCGGGCGGTGAACGCCTCGACGTGGGCCGGGTCGACGACCCCGCCGCGCCGGTACGGCGCCCCGCCCGCCCGCCAGTGAGCGGCCAGTTCGGTGAGGCTGAGCAGGTTCTTGATCGGCCGTGTCCGGTCGTAGCCGTCGACAGACACCCGCTCGACGCCGACACCCGCGGCTGCCAGCCGCTCGACCGCCGCCTCCGTCCGCGCGACGACGTCCGGGCGCACCGCATCGCCGAGCCCCTGCTCGACGACGCCGAGCGTCAGGTCCGCGGCCTCCGGGGGCTCCGCGGCGGCCTCGTCGTAGCCGCCGACGCGGTAGCCGTCCCGCGCCGCGGCGACGGCGCTCGCCGGGTCCGCGGGCGTCGGCCCCGCGACGGCGTCGAGCAGGCGCGCACAGCCACGAACCGAGTCGGCGATCGGGCCGAGGTGGTCCTGTGTGTACGTGTTCTCGAGGACGCCGGACAGCGGCACCAGCCCGTGTGTCGGCTTCAGGCCGACGACGCCACAGAACGCCGCGGGTATCCGGACCGACCCGCCGGTGTCGGAGCCGACCGCGGCGTCGACGTCGCCCGTGGCCACCGCGACGGCGCTTCCGCCGGACGACCCGCCGGCGGTTCGTGCCGGGTCGTGGGGGTTCCGCACCGGCCCGTCCGCGCCCGTCGTGCCGCGCGCGCTCCCGGCGAACTCGTCGCACGCCAGGGTCGCGACGATGTCGGCGCCCGCCGTCCGGAGTCGCTCGACGACCGCGGCGTCGCGTCCGGGGACGTGGCCGCGCATCACGTCGCTTCCACACTCCATCGGCACGCCCGCGACGGCGACGATCTCCTTCACCCCGACAGCAGTCCCCGAGAGTGGCCCCTCGTCCGCGGCAGGAGCGTCACACCAGTGTGCGACCGCGCCGTAGGGGTTCGTCTCGGGGGCGTGCCACGACCGGTCGCCGCCGGCGGGCCGGCGGTCAGCCGCCGTCGGGAGCGCCCCCAGGTCGTCCAGCGGCGCGAGGAACGCCTCGACCTGCGCGCGCACCGTCTCGGCCTGCGCGTCCGGGAGTCCGACGCCGAACTCGTCGGCCAGCCGCGCCAGCTCGTCGCGGGACAGCGGGTCCATGGCCGGCGGTCGGCTGCCCCGGTGTTAGCTCTTCGGCGTCCGGTCGGGAGGTTTAGGCCGTGGCGGCGCACAGACGGGAGCGTGACCCTCGAACCGACCCGTGCCGCTGCGTACCTGTGTGGCGCGCTCGCCGGCGGCCTGACGACAGCGGCGCTCGTCGGCGTCCGTGACCGTGCGCTGCGGAGGGCACTGGCCGCGCTCGCCGGCGCGCTGGCGTGTGGCGCCGCCGCCGTCGGGCTGGAGGAGTGGACCCAGATTCAACAGGCCGCACAGTCGCAGTAGCGCTCGCAGACCGGGTTTGCACAGTCCGGCGACCGCGCGGCACAGAACTCCCGCCCGTGGCTGATGAGCAGGACGTGGAGCGGGTAGGTCAGCTCGTCCGGCACGACGCCGTCCAGCACGTCGTGGGCGCGGGCGTTCGACGCCGACTCCGGCACCAGCCCGAACCGCTTCGACACCCGCTCGACGTGGGTGTCGACAGCCATCGTCGGCTTGCCGAAGTGGAAGTTGAGGACGACGCTCGCGGTCTTGGGCCCGACGCCCTTGATATCGGTCAGCCAGGCCTTCGCCTCGTCCGTCGGCATCGCGTCGAGGAAGGCGAGCGAGTAGGCGCCGCCCGTCTCCTCGCGAACCGACACGAGCGAGCGCTGGATACGCGCGGCCTTCTGGTCCGGCAGGCCGGCGACACGGACCGTCTCCGCGAGCTCGTCGTGGGGCGCCGCCTCGATCGCCGCGTAGTCGTCGTAGCGGTCGAACAGCGCGGCGGCGGCCCGCCTGGTGTTCTGGTCGGCGACGTTCTGCGAGAGAATCGTCGTCAGGAGCTGTCGCACGCCCTCGCCGGGTTCGCCGCCGTGGGCGTCGGTTCGCTCGACCGGGCCGTGGAGGTCGACGAGTGCCGCGTGGAGGTCCCGAACCGCCGGGTCGTCCCAATCAGTCACGACAGGCCGAACGGGCGTGTCCGTCTTGAACGGACCGACACGCGGCGGAGAGGAAGCTGCTTCCCCCCCGGCCGGGAGGGGCAGCCGTGCAGACCGGGCTCGTCGAGCCGATCCGCGGCGTCG
>JAQCMY010000225.1 GCA_028274865.1 Haloferacaceae archaeon
GCGCTGTCCCCCGGGCGTGAGGATATCGGTCCCGGGCGGGAAACACATCTGGTCGTACGTCCGCATGAACGTGATCGGTCCCGACGCGATACCGCCCGTCGAGCCGACTGCGTCGCCGTAGGGCCGCAGACGCCAGAAGGCGTAGCCCATCCCGCCGCCGCTGTTGTGCGAGACGACGCCGTCTGTGACGTACTCGTGGTTGTCCGCGAGTGTGATGTCGTAGACGGTCGCGGGCCCTGACTCGACCACGGAGTCGACTTCCACGGTGTGCTCCTCACCGACGGCGTACGAGTCGCGCGAGGTCACGGACCTGACGTTCGAAAGACCGATCTCACCACGTTCGTCGACGAATCCGACCTCGCGGAGGAACGACTCACGTCCCGCTCCGGTGGTCGGGATGAGGCCGTAGTACGGATGTGCGTCCTCGTCGCGGATGACGGTCTTCTCGACTGGGTACCCGAGCCCCATCATCAGGGTAGCGACGTCCTCGATAGCCTGCTCGGAGGAGCTGTACAGCTTCGGGTAGGTGTCGTCGAGAAGCGACCCGTCTGCGGTGAAGTATCCCCGGAGGAACGGTTTGACGACGCTCGCGGGCGCGTCCCTGACGACCTGCGGGACGCGGGCCGACTGTGCACCGTCCGGCTTACAGCCGAAGTTGGTTTTCCACCACCGCTTGATCTCGTGGCTGTTGATCCCGACCTCGTAGCATCCGTCGGCCAGAGAGACCGAGGTCGACGTACCGAACAGCTGTCGGGATAGTTCGCCGATATACTCGGCGACGTTCTCGCGTCCGACGTGGAACCGGACGCCGTCCTGATGCCACGATCCGTCACCGACCCAGATCCCGACGAGCTCCGCGAGGTCCTCGGTCAGCTGTTCCGGTTGCCGGACCGACTTACTCGGCGTCCCGTTCGGTGCGATCTGCTCGCGGGCACGGAACCGGCTGACTGTCGCCTGGGTGACCCCGATTTCGTCGGCTATCTCCGCGTCGCTGTGTCCCTGCCGGTGCAGTTCTAACGCCGTGGACTCGTCGAACGACGTGGAACCGGGGTTCCGCCCGCCGTTCCCGTTCGGCTGGAGTTCGAGTTCGTGGCTCCGGCGGCGCTGAACCGTGGACGCCCCGCAGTCGAGCCGCTCGGCGATCTCGTAGTCGCTGAGTCCCTCTCGGTACAGTTCGAGAATCTCCGTGTTCTCGACCACGCTGTCCTTGCTCCACTGGCCGCCGCTCGCGACCGACTCGAGACGTGGGACCTCGCGGGTCGCCTCCCGGAGCCAGCCGAGCTCGTAGTGGACCTCTTGACCCGCGTCGATCTCGTCGAGTCGGGTCCACTCGCCGTCGATCATGAGACGGTGATTCGGCGTCCCACGGATATCGAGGCCGTTCGCGAAGTTGACGGTCAGTGTCTCTGCATCCTCGTACGTGTGGGTCTCCTCGACCGGTCTGTACTGGAATCCCGGGTCGCCCCTCTGTGCGACGCGGTCTCCGGCCTCGACTTCGGCGACGCTAACCGTCCCCTTGCCCTCCACTATCACTGTCGAGTCCTCGGTGAGACACTGGAACACCTGCGCGGCCTCCTTTGCCGTCTCGTGAATGTCGTCGATGTCGTCTTCGGGCGAGTCGACGAAACAGGCAGACAGCTGCTGTAGCTCGTCGCCGGCGTTCATCAGCGTCGGCGAGTTCGGCATGAACGAGAGGCCGTCCATCAGCGACTCGAACTCGGCGCGGGCCTCCTCGACACGCTCGCGGACCTCGTCCGGGAGCTCCGGCACGACCGTGTCGTAGGCGAACTTGTTGACGTTCTCCGGCGTTAGCGGCCGGGAGACGTCGTCGTCGACGGTCGTCCCGGTTCCGAACGCCTCGGCGGCGAGCTCGTCGCGCCGCGGGTGGTCGGGCTTGACCTGGTCGGGCCGGACCTCGACCGGGTCGTCGCGGTCCTCGGCGGCGAAGGCCGCCTCGGCGAGGGCGATGTTCTTCGCGACGCGCGGGAACAGGTCTTCGGGGTCCTCGACGAGGTCGCCGTTCGCGTCCTTCCGGAGGTACCGCGCCGGCAGGATGTTGTGGTAGGCGTTCGCCGTCAGGCGCTCTTCGACCGTGTCGCCGTCGGTTCGCTTGACCGGTAGCTCGAGGTCGCCGGCGTCGAGCCCGCTCATCTGTCGACTCCTCCAGTCGGTCTGAGGTGCGTGGCTGTCGTCATTGGAGTGTACGTGCTGCGTGGGTCGCGGGGTAATCGCTTCCGGAGCGCGGATTCCGTATCAGGCTCGTGGGCCGTGGTCGTCCGCGCGTCTAGCTCTGTCTGCGACCTCCACGGGAACCCTCCACGGCAGCGCCCAATATAACGGTACGCAGACCGGAGTGAAAGTAGACACAGGGTCGAACGAATCGCGGGACGACACCGCGAGATCCAGTCGAACGGAAGGGGGGTTCTCAGGCGCACGTCACCCGTCACCCCGGGTCCTGGTCCGACCGGCGCCGGACACTCCGCCGTCGCCGCTCC
>JAQCMY010000236.1 GCA_028274865.1 Haloferacaceae archaeon
TATAGACCGGTCCCCCGATTTCTGACGCCGTATATATCACAATTACAATAGTTCATGACGCGACACAGTAACGCCCACACGATGTCTGACGACAGGACAAGTCGACGTCGTGTGTTTCTGAAAGGATCGGCTGCCGCGCTCGCTGCGGGGCTGGCCGGCTGCGCAGGTGGTGGCACGGGCGGTTCGTCGAACGACGCGTCGGGCGGCTCCTCCGGCGGCTCGTCGTCCGGTTCCGGCGAGTCCGGCGGCGACCCGCTGCTGGCGGACGCAGGCGAGTTCGACCCGGCGAGCCCGGGCTGGGAGGAGCAGAGCTTCCTGTCGACGGCACTGGTCGACGCGGATTACCAGCGCGGGTCGACAGTCGACCTGGAGAACATGCGCGGTCGGGAGGTCGAGGAGGTCCCCCACGGCCAGCCGGTTCAGGAGACTCCCAGCGACGAGAGCGAACTGCTCGACCCCGACACGCTGGTGTTCACCGAGAGCCCGAGCGAGGACGTCCAGGGTCGGTTCGAGGAGGACTTCCAGGCCGTCTTCGACCGGATCGAGGCGGAGACGGGCAAGCCCGTCGAGTTCAGCAAGGTCGACAGCTACGCGGCCTCGGTCGAGGCGATGCGCTCGGAGCGCGCCCACATCGCGAACTTCTCGACGGGCACCACGGCGTTCGCGGTCAACCTCGCCGGTGCGGTTCCGTTCGCGGCTGGCCTCACGCCCGACGAACTGTTCGGCTACCGGCTGTTCGCAACCACCCGCGCGGACGCCGACGGGGTCCAGAGCGTCGAGGACTTCGCCCGCGACGAGGTGACGGTCGGCCACTCCGAGCCCGCCTCGAACTCCGGGCACCAGGCCCCGTCGGCGCTGTTCGACCAGTACTTCGACGTGACCGCCGGGGAGGACTACGAGGTCAACTTCTCCGGCGGCCACGGCAACACGACCCGCGGCATCGCGGCTGGCGACTACGACGCCGGTCCGATCTGTTCGACCTGTTTCGCCGACACCGTCGAGGCCCAGAGCGACCTCAGCTTCGACGACTTCAAAGTGGTCTGGGCGTCGGCGCCGTTCCCGAACGGCCCGGTCGCGTACCGCTACAACCTGACCCCGGAGATCCAGGAGGGGATCAAGCGGGCGTACCTCGAGTCGGACTTCGCGGGGACGGACTACCAGGAGCGGACCGGCTACGACACGTTCGTTCCGATCGACTACCGCACGGTGTTCAAGGATATCATGATCATCCAGCGGTACAACGACGTCGAGTACACCGAGAGTGCCCTCGGGTCGTAGATGCTGCGAGTAGTCGACCTGCAGAAGACCTACCCGACCG
This sequence comes from Haloferacaceae archaeon, assembly GCA_028274865.1. Lineage (GTDB taxonomy): Archaea > Halobacteriota > Halobacteria > Halobacteriales > Haloferacaceae > A07HB70. The sequence goes on from JAQCMY010000236.1 coordinate 1,319, forward strand.
GCGACGAGGCGCTGAAGGGCGTCACGGTGTCGGTCGAGGGGAGCGAGACCGTCGCGATGATCGGCCCCAGCGGGGCCGGCAAGAGCACGTTCGTCCGGTGTATCAACCGGCTGACCGAGCCCAGCGGCGGCGAGATTCACCTCGACGACACGACGCTGACCGCCCTCGGCGACGACGCGCTCCGCTCGGCCCGCCGCGACATCGGGATGATCTTCCAGGAGTACAACCTGGTCGAGCGCCTGACCGTGATGGAGAACGTCCTCACCGGCCGGCTTGGCTACGTCTCGGCCTGGCAGGCGTTCCGGCGGTCGTTTCCCGCCGAGGACGTCGAGCGGGCCTACGAGATCCTCGAGCGGGTCGGGCTCGGCGACATGGAGAACAAGCGCGTCGACGAGCTCTCCGGCGGCCAGCGCCAGCGGGTCGGCATCGCGCGGGCGGTGATCCAGCAGCCGAAGATCCTGCTGGTCGACGAGCCGACGTCCAGTCTCGACCCCGAGACGTCCGACACGGTGATGGGGCTCCTGACGGATATCGCCGCCGAGCGCGAGGTGCCGGTGTTGATCAACATCCACGAGGTCGACCTCGCGATGGCCCACGCCGACCGTATCGTCGGCCTCCACGGCGGCGAACTCGTCTTCGAGGGGACACCAGACGACCTCGACGAGCGCGGGCTGGACCAGGTGTACCGCGGCGCGGACGTCCCGGAGAACGTCGGGAACGGGCGGGCGTCGGAGGCCGGCGCCGACGGGGACGCGCTGGCGGAGGCGGACCGCCCGCTCGCCGGGGAGACGTAATGGCTGCCGGCAGCCGCACCTGGGAGCGACCGACCGTCTTCCCGCGGCGGGGCGTGAAGTGGGCGGTCTACGCGGGTGTCGTCGGCTTCGTCATCTGGTCGGGCGTCGGGGTCGGTGCCGACCCGGCGCGGATCGCGGGGGGGCTCGGGCGCTCCGGCTCGCTCGTCGGCGACTTCCTGCCGCCCTCGGCGACGCCGAGGCAGGCCCAGCGGATTCTCGACAAGATGCTCGAGAGCGTCGCGATGGCGACCGTCTCGACGCTCACCGGCATCGTCCTCAGCGTCCCGATCGCGTTCATGGCCGCGGAGAACCTCTCGCCGAAGCCGCTGTACGCCCTCAACAGGGGGTTCATCTCGGTCTCCCGGGCGTTCAACGCCATCATCGTCGGCATCATCGCGGTCAAGGCGATCGGGTTCGGCCCGCTCGCGGGCGTCCTCACGATCACGTTCAAGACCGTCGGCTTCTTCTCGAAGCTGCTCGCCGAGGACTTAGAGGACATCGACATGGGCTCGGTCGACGCGGTGCGGGCGTCCGGCGCCTCGCCGGTCCAGATCCTGCTGTACGGGGTGGTCCCGCAGATCGTCCCGCGCTTCGCCGGCCTCTCGGTCTACCGGTGGGACATCAACATCCGCACCTCGACGATCATCGGTATCGTCGGCGCGGGCGGGATCGGGTCGGTCCTCCTGACCGCGTTCAACCGCTACGACTACCGGTACGTCACGGCCATTCTGCTCGCGATCGTCGCGGTCGTTCTGGTCGCCGAGGGCGTGAGCGCGGTCGTCCGGCGGAGGTACACCTGATGGCAGCCGAACGGCGGGAGTGGGAGCGGTTCGACCGGCGACGGCGGATCGGTCGGTTCCTCCTCACGCTCGTCGCCGCCGTCGCCGTGGTCGGGTCGTGGCGGTTCATGGACACCGGGATCGTCAGGCCGGAGACGATCCCGCGGGAGGTCGGCGACCTCCTCACCCGGATGTACCCGCCGGACGTGGCGTACACGGCCCGGATCGTCGGGCCGCTGGTCGAGACGGTCCAGATCGCCGCGCTGGGCACCATCGGGGCGCTGGTGCTCGCGGTTCCGGTGGCGCTGCTCGCCGCCGAGAACACCACGCCGAACGCCGCGACCTTCTGGCTCGGGAAGGTCGTCGTGACCGTGAGCCGGTCGGTCAACACGATCGTCTGGGCGCTGTTTTTCGTCGTGCTGTTCGGCTCGGGGCCGCTCGCCGGCGCCGTCGCAATCGCGTTCCGCTCGGTCGGCTTCCTCGGGAAGCTCCTCGGCGAGGAGATCGAAGAGATCGACTTCGGCCAGGTGGAGGCGGTCCGGGCAGCCGGCGCGTCCTCGGCGCAGGTACTGCTCTACGGGATTCTCCCGCAGGTGAAACCCGCTCTCGTCGGACTCTCGATCTACCGGTGGGATATCAACATCCGCGACTCGACGGTGCTCGGGTTCGTCGGGGCGGGCGGTATCGGCGTCCAGCTGTTCCGTGCGGTAAACGCCTTCGCGTGGCAGTCGGTCGCGACGGTGCTGATCGTCATTCTCGGCGTGGTCGTCGCGACAGAGAGCCTCTCGGCGTACACCCGGGGACTGGTGCGGTGAGCCCCGCTGCCGGGCTATCCGGATCGACCGCCGACGCGGACCGACCGGCGCTGCTGTTCGACATGGACGGCGTGATCCTGACCGGTCGCGAGAGCGACCCGGTCGTCCACGAACGGGCGCTCGACGACGCGCTCACCGACTACGGGCTGACGGTGTCGAAGCCACAGCGAACGGCGCTGTCCGGCTACGAGTACACCGAGGCGTTCGCCGACGCCTGTCGTGCGGCCGGGGTCGCCCCGGAGCCGTTCTACACCGCCCGCGAGGTCCACAGCGCCCGCCGGATCGCCGCCCGTATCGAGGCGGGCGTCCGCGGGGTGGCGCCGGGCGCCGACGTGCTGGCGACGCTGGCCGACGAGCACGAACTCGCGCTGGTCAGCAACAACTACCACCGGGCCGTCGAGACCGCCGTCGACCACCACGGACTCGACGCCTTCGCCGTCTCCCGGGGCCGCGAACCCGGCGTCACGGGGTTCCGCCGGCGCAAGCCGAACTCGTACTACCTGCGTGAGACGCTCGACCGACTCGACGCCGACGCGGGGCTGTACGTCGGCGACCGCGAGACGGACCTGCTCGCCGCGGAGCGAGCGGGCCTCGAGGGCGTGTTTCTCCGGCGCGAGCACAACGCCGAGGCGGAGCTGGGGACCGAGCCGGCAGCCGTAATTGACTCGCTGGCCGGGGTCGAACCCCTGCTCGACGCGTGACGGAGCGTCCGAGTGTCGTTCGGACCGGGCGCTCCGGAGCCGACGCCTTCACCGGGCCTCGTCGGCGGCGGCGACCAGCCGCTCGACCCGCTCGACCGACACCGGGTTGCCCGTCTCGCCGTCCCGTTTCAGCGCGGTGCCGACGACGACGCCGTCGGCAGCCGCGAGGAGGTCGCCGACCGTCTCGCTCGTGACGCCGCTCCCGACGAACACCGGCGTCCCGAGGCCGAGCGCGTCCCGGCGTTCGACCGCCTGCTCGACCCGGTCGAGCGGGGTCGCCCGCCCGGTCCGGCGCCCCGTGACGACGACGCCGTCGGCCAGCCCCCGCTCTGTCGACTCCGCGACCGACTCCGCCGCCCAGTCGCCGTCGGCCAGCGGCGCGGAGTGTTTCACCGCGACGTCGGCCAGCACCGCGACGTCGGCGTCGACCCGCTCGCGCAGCCGCATCGTCTCGTGGGCGCGGCCCTCCAGCACCCCCTGGTCGGCGACCCGTGCGCCGACGTGGACGTTCACGCGGACGAACGACGCGCCCACGGCGGCGGCGACGGCGACGGCGGCGGGGCCGTCGTTCCGGAGGACGTTCACCCCGACCGGCACGTCGACGGCGTCGCCGACGGTTCCGGCGAGCGCGGTCAGGTCGGCGACGACCGACGGCGGGACGTCGTCGGGGTAGAACGGCGCGTCGCCGAAGTTCTCGACCATCACGGCGTCGACGCCGCCGGCGGCCAGCCGCTCGGCGTCCCGGCGTGCCGCCGCGTGGAGCGCCTCGCGTCCACCCTCCGGGTCGTACCGCGGCGCTCCCGGGAGCGGCGGCAGGTGGACCATCCCGACGACCGGGTCCGGGCAGCCGAACGCGTCGTGTTCGCACACGGTCTCCCCTCGGCCCGCCGGGTAATGTGACTGCGGGTCCCGCCGCGGCCCGACCGGTTCGCACGGGATTTTTGTCCACGACGCCCCGAGGCGTCGCCGTGTTCGACACCCGCGCTCGCGGCGTTCCCGGCCCGGACCGGCGTCGACTACCGGCGTCGACCCTCGCCGCCGGCGCCGGACAGACGGCCGTGCCGGGCGGCGCAGTGTCCCGTCGACCCGGCTGGCCCCGATGACCGAGCGTGTGGCTCGGTCGGCGGACCGCGGCCCGGCGGCGGCGGGCGTCCTGGCGGTCGTCGTCGGCGTCGGGCACCTCTTTTTCCCCGGGCTCGGTCTGCCGACGTTCGCCGCGCGGCTGTTCGTCGACCCGGCGCTCCTCCTCGCCGACCCCCGTCCCGCCCTGTTCGTCCTCTCCGGGGCCGCCCTCGTCGTCGGCGCCGCGCTCGGCCGGGGAGCGCCCAACCGGCGCCCGTACTACCTCGGCGGCGTGGTCCTCTCGCTCGGCTACGTGGCCGGCTACCTCGGCTGGCACCTGTCCGGTCACGGCGGCTTCCTCCCGGGCCGCGAGCCGCTCTACCACGGGCTCTCGCCGGTCGAGAACGTCCTCTCGCACCTGACCGCCGAGCCGCTTGCTGCGGCGCTGCTCGTTCTCGAACTCGCGCTCGCGGCGCTACTGGCCCGACTGCTCCGGTGACACACGCTGTCGCGGCTCAGGACGGCTGTTCCGCCCTCGTCGGCCCGCGGCGCCTGTGTGCGGTCTCGACACACCACGCGGCGACGCGCTCGACGGCCTCGCGGGGCAGCTCCAGCCGCTCGGCTGTCGCCGCCGGACCCAGGTCCCGGTCGACCAGCGCGTGGAGCGCCCGGTCGCGGTTCGTCTCGTCGAGCGCCGCCTCCTCGCGCGCCGGCGCCGCGGCCATCCGGTCTGGCTCCGCGACGGCGGCCCGCGTCGGCGCCGGCAGGTCGAGGACGTCGCCGAGTGCCCGCACCTCGGTCCGGTAGAGGCCGCCGAGCGGGAGACAGTCGACGCCCGTGTCGCCGTGTTTCACCACCCGGCCGGTGTAGAGGTCCGTGCGGTTCGCACCGCCGACGACGACGCCGTTCGTCGCGTTGGCGACGTAGTACGCACACGCCGTCCGGAGGCGCGAGAGCGCCGCTCCGGTCGCGACGAGGTCGTCCCCGGGCCCCGGCGCGGGCTCGACGACGCGCTGAAACGCCGCGAGCAGGGGGTGGAGGTGGAGGCGGGCGTGGGAGACGCCCAGCACCTCGGCGACGAGTTCGGCCTCCTGTGCCGCCGCGGCGTGGTCGAGGTACGCCGGCATCACCAGCCCCGTGACCCGGTCCGCGCCGAGCGCGTCCGCCGCGAGCGTCGCCGTCGCCGTCGACCCGAGGCCGCCGTCCAGCGCGACGACGACCCGCTCCGCGCCGGCCTCGGCGACGACGCGCTCGACCGACGCGTGGAGCGACGACTCGACGCGCCCCAGCACCTCCGGGTCGGTCACCAGCCCCGCCGTCTCGTCTGTCGGGAGCTCCCCTCGCACGGGATCAGCCCTCCGGTACGCCAGACTTGGACATCAGATCCGTCGTCGTTCGACCGCAGTTTGCGATCATAGTTGTGCTAAACTGGCGCTCTGAGAGATAAACATCTTGTGACACCGCCGAAACGACCGTGAACGTTCGGTTACGGTGGCCGCCGGGGGAGCCCCGTTCGCGCCGGCCAGCCGGCACACCCGGGCGCTGGCCCACGCCGCACCCGGTCCGAGCGACCAGTAGCGACCCGAGCCGGTGCGTTCGTCCGGCTGTCAGCGGACGCCGTCGGTCCACTCGTCTCG
>JAQCMY010000240.1 GCA_028274865.1 Haloferacaceae archaeon
GCCGACCGCGAGGAGCCGGGGCCGGACTCGACGGACGCCGCCGGTATCCTCGACTACTGGGTGGACATCATGGACATCCATCCCGACGAGTTCCCCGACGACGTGGTGCTCCACGAACTGGACCGCGCCGAGTTCGTCGGCCCGCGCGAGTCGGTGACACTCGACTCCACCGGCATCGACTCGTCGTACGACAGCTTCGGGTTCTGTATGCAGCGCGCGCGGTTCGACGACTTCCTCCGGGAGCGCGCCGAGCGCGCCGGCGCCGACTACCGCGTCGGTACCCCCGTGGCCGACGTGCGTCTCGACGACCCGGACGCGCCACGGCGCCACGTCGTCGAACTCGCGGACGGGACCGAGGTAGCCGCGGACAGCCTCGTCCTCGCCGACGGCCCGCAACGAACCGTCACGAACCGCGTCCTCGACCGGCTCCTGCCGTTCGACGTGGCCGAGCGCCTCGGGACCCGCGAGGCGAACCACATCGCCTACCAGGAACACCGCCGCCTGCCGCCGGCTGTCGCCGAGGACGTCCGCGGCGCGATCCGGTTCTGGTGGGGGTTCCTCCCCGGCCACACCGCCTACCCGTGGGTGTTCCCGAACGACGACGGCGTGGCGCGTATCGGCCTGACGATGCCGGTCGACCTCGACCTCGGCGCGGTCGACGGGCGCGAGCGCTACCCGCTCCTCCGCGAGGACGACGAGACGGTCCCCTCCGGGCGCGAGTACCTCCGTCGCCTCCTCGAACACGAGTACGGCGACGAGTACGACGTCGAGACCGACTTCCCGCTCGTGGAGGACCGCGGTAAGCGGGCCGGGACGGAGACGTACCCGATCTCCTCGACCCAGCCCGTCGAGTCGCCCGTCGGAGCGGGCGTCGCCGTCGCCGGCGGCGCGATGGGCACGACGAGCGCGTTCCACGAGGGCGGCGACCACGTCGCGGTGCGAACCGGCGCTATCGCCGGTCGGCTCGCCGTCGCGGGACGCCTGACCGACTACAACGAGGCGTGGCAGACGGCGGTCGGCGAGGAGGTGCGCCGGAACGTCGCGCTGGCGGAGATGTGCCGGTCGTACGACCCGTCGGACTGGGACCACGTCTTCCGGACCGGCCGGGAACTGCTCGCACGCGACGACACGTGGGGGATGTTCGGCGTCCTCAACGCCGCCGGCACGGGGCTGGACGCACTGCGGCTGGTCGGTGGCTACAAGCGCCGGAAGTTCGGCCTGCGCGACGGCGGGTACTGCCAGATTCACGAGGCCGACTACCGGTACCGGACGTAGGGCAAGCCACAAGTCGCCGCTCCGTCTACTCCGAGCGCGCGCCTCTGTCCCCGCCCGAGCCTGCCCGTACGGGCGCGATGACGGAGCGGCGAACCCGGGCGCGCGACACCGGCGCGAGAGCGCCCGCCTGGTTGCCCGTCGCGCAACCCGATTCGTGGCGCGTAGCGCCACGCGCCCGGCACGAGGGTTTCCCGGCCGACGCGGCACGCCGCCGGAGATGAGGCCGGTCGTTAGTGTTCCGGGCGACACCTCGACTCGCCAGCGGCACCTCTCGCGCCACGGACGCGTGGAGACGGACCCGACGAGCCGCGACACAGAGCCGTTCAGACGCGTTCGAGCCGACCGAGTCCCTCTGCGGTGAACGCGGCGGCGCGGGAGAGCACGCCCTCCGCGAGCGACGTCCCGACGTCGGCCATCCCCCAGCCGGACCCCTCGACCGCCGTCAGCCCGCCGTCGGTCGTCGAGACCGGGCGCGTGACGCCGCTCACGGCCACGACGTGGTCCTCGTCGGTGACGCGGGCGGCGGTGACGAAGACGCCCCACGGCCCGTCCTCGCCGCTGACGACGCCGACGAACGCCTCGAGCTCCGTCGACGCGCCGAGCAGCGTCGGCTCGGTGTACTCGCCCGGCCCCGGCCACGAGAGCGGGGCCGGTCCGGCCAGCCACTCGACCGTGTCGGCGTCAGTGAGGCCCGTCTCGGCGAGGACCCGCTTTGCGGCGTCGCGCTGGATCAGCGCCGTCGTCTCCTCGCCCACCAGCGGGTTGGCCTCCTGCTCGGCGACCGACGCCGTCGGCGTCGAGAGCACCCCGAGGCCGTAGGGTTGGCCGCCGAGCGGGAGCATGGCGCCCACGTCGAAGGCTCGCGCCGGGCCGAGTCCGCCACCGTCCCGACTGATAATCACGTCTCCCGCGGTGACGAACACCGTGTTCGCCGTATCGACCGTCTCGCCCGACTCGACGCGCTCGGAACCCTCGGGCAGGCTGTCCATCCCGACTTGCTCTATGAAGTTTTTTGATCCCGGATAGAACACCCGCACCTCGTCGGGCGAGTCGGGCGAGTATATCTCACTCGGAAGTAGGTCTCACCCGGGAAGAACGCACCCGGCTCGTCGCCCTCGTAGGTCACCGCCCCGCTCCCGACGGCCTGCCCGGGGACGAGTGCCATCGTCTGCGCGGGCGCGACGCCGTCGCCGCCGCGTGCGCCCTCGGGGACGGCCAGACTCCAGTCGCTGCCGGGGATCGTCGCGTCTCCGAGGAACCCGAGGCCCGCTTCGTCGACGCCGAGGTCGCTCGCGGGCGCGTTGATCGCCGAGCCCGAGCCGGGTGTCTGGTTGACACTGCTCGCGAACCCCTCCAGCACCGTCGGCGTCCCGCGGGCCTGACCGCGCCGGTAGACCGCCGAGTGGCTCGTGATCGACACCTCGAGGTTGCCCGACGGGCCGTCGCGGGTGGTCGTCTCCGACTCCCGGACGGTCTCAGCCAGCGCAAGCTCCCCGCTGGCCGCGTCGGGGAGGACGACCGGCGCGGCCTCGAAGGACTGCTCAGTTACGCCCGAACAGCCGGCGAGCCCCGCCAGCGCCGCCCCCCCGGGCGCGGCGAGTGTCGTGCGCCGCGACACGAGCCGGCGTGGTTCGGTATGACGACCCATACCAGATAACGGATATAATATAAAAACGTAGCGACCAGTCAACCGAAGAAAAGGAACGGCGACCGGCCCCGCCAGCTGTCGCAACGACCTTTAGATCCCCGAGCGAAGCAGCCGTATGAGCGACCGAGTCGACGTCGACGTCGAGGCACGGGCCGTCGCGGACCTCTCGCCCGCCGAGCGCCGCGGGTTCTTCGAGCGCTCGGCGGGCGTCGACGCCGTGCGCGAGGACGTCGTCCCCATCGTCTCGCGGGTACGAGAGGA
>JAQCMY010000254.1 GCA_028274865.1 Haloferacaceae archaeon
CGTCCCGCTCGTGAGCGCGGTGTCGCCGCTCTGGTGGGCTGGCCTCGTCGTCTGCTCGTTCGCCCTCGTCGCCGGCGTCCGCCGCGTCCTCCAGGCACGCGACGGCCCGCTCTAGCTCCGGCGCGTCACCACTATCCCCCGGGAGCGTCTCCGCACGGTCGTGCGCCTCGGACTCGTCTCCGACACCCACGACGACCTCGACGCGGCCCGGCGTGGCGCCGACGAACTCGCCGGCGCCGGCGTCGACGCCGTTGCCCACCTCGGCGACGTCGTCGCGCCCTTTACGCTCGCCCCGTTCGAGTCGCTCGCCGACGACTGCCCGTTCCACCACGTCCGCGGGAACAACGAGGGCGAACCGGCGCTGTGGCGCGCCGCCGCCGACGTCGGAACCCACCACGGCGACGCGGCGGCGCTCGACCTCGGCGGGCGGGCGGTCGCGCTCTACCACGGCACGTCGCCGGTACTGGTCGACGCCCTCGTCGACTCGGGCGACTACGACTACGTCTGCCACGGCCACACCCACGAGCGCGCCGTCGAGGCGCGCGACGGGACGGTGCGGGTGAACCCCGGCGGCCTGCCGATTCCGGGCGCGGACGACGCCTTTCACGTCGCGTTGGTGGACCTCGACGACCCGGTCGGCTCGGGCGCCGTGACCCACCGGACGGTCTGAGCGGTCGTCACCGGCCGTAACACAGGTACGAGAGCGCGAGGAAGGCGACAGCCGTGGCACCGACGGCGGTTCCGACCCCGAGGAGCGGCGCGGGACGTCCGACCGCCCGTAGCACGCCCGTCGCCGCGCCGCCGGCGAGGGCGGACCCCAGGACCAGGAGCGCGCCGTCCTGCCACTCCCGGGCGACCGAGTCGCTACGCATCGCTCCCCGCGTCGCCGGGAGCCAGCGCGTGGCGGTCGCTCCTCACCGCGGCACGACCCGCTGGCGCGGGCCGCCGAACAGGCTCTCCAGCCCCACGCCGAGGGTCTCGTCGGTCGTCGCCATGCTCTCCTCGCGGTCGGCGTCGCCGGCCAGCGCACGGACGGCGTCGACGTTCTCGGGCACGACGTCGGACTCCTGGTGGATCGACTGGAACAGGTAGAGGTCGTCGTCCTCGACGGTCAGCGAGTCCGACCAGATGCAGTTCTCCCAGAGGTCGCCCCGGGGCCGTCCGGTGTCCATCGCGAACTCCTTCAGCTTCCCCGTGCCGTCGATACCGGACTCCTCCGGCACGAGAAAGAGCCGGGACTCCTCGTCGAGGAGGCTCCGCACCTCGTCTGCGTCCGGCGTCGCGTCGAGCGTGACGTTCACCGAGTGGAGGTGCATCAGCGTCGCCGGCACCTTCACCCCGAGCGTGTCGATGTCGAGGCCGGGGAAGATGGTGTTTACGTCCGGGCCGTGGTGTGAGGGGATCTCCACCGGGTCGGGCAGGATGTCGTTTATCGGCCCGCGCTCGGTCTGGCCGGGGTCGCCCCCGCGGCGGACGAGCGTGACACGGGCCTTCTCGACGCCGTAGGTCTCGCGGAGCGGCGCGAGCACGCGCGAGAGCCCCGTGGTGTTACAGGAGACGACGCGGAGCGAGTCGGCGCCGGCCTCGCGGACGTCGTCGAAGTTCGCCCGCGCGACGAACGACCGGTCGGCGACCTCCGGGTCCTCGCCGCCCTGGAAGACGGCGCTGGTGTCGTAGCGCTCGTACAGCGCGGCGTTCTCCGCGCCGATCCCCGACGGGGTGGTGTCGACCACCACGTCCGCGCGCATCACCAGGTCGTCGGCCTCGCCCGCGATGTCGATTCCCGCGGCCTCGAACTGGTCGATGCGGTCCGGCACGGCGGCGTAGAGCGGGTAGCCCTTCCGCACCGCCGCCTCTGCCTCGTAGTTCGGCCGGGTCTTCGCGACCCCCGAGAGCGTCATGTCCGGCTGTGCCTCGACGGCGTCGGCGACGCGCTTCCCGATGGTGCCGTAGCCGTTGACGCCGACCTCGATCATACGTGAGACGGACCGCGGCGCCAGATAATCGTTTCGGGCACGGCGACGAGAAATTAACTACGCCTCGAGTTCCGCACGACCGGCGGACTGATAGGCCGGGCGCCCCGAGGATCGGTATGGACGACGCCCTGCGAGCCGCCGCGGAGACGGCGGTCGAGGAGTGTCTCGGACTCACCGCCGACGAGACGATGGTGGTCGTGACCGACGACGAGCGCCTGCCGGTCGGCGAGGCCGTCTACGCGGCCGCGACGGCCCGAAGCGACGACGTAACGCTCCTCCGCTACCCGCCGGGAGACGAACACGGCGAGGAGCCCCCCGCGCCGGTCGCCGCCGCGACCCGCGAGGCCGACGCCTTCCTCGCGCCGACGTCGTACTCGATCACCCACACCCGGGCTCGCCAGCGCGCGACGGCGGCCGGCGCCCGCGGCGCGACGATGCCCGGCATCACCGCGGAGGTGATGATCGCCGGCCTCGACGCCGACTACGAGACGATCGCGGCGGGCTGCCGGTCGATCCACGACCAGGTCCGCGACGCCGAGACGGTCCGCGTCACCGCGCCCGGCGGCACCGACGTCACCGTCCGGCCGGGCGACCGCCCGTGGCACCGTGACACCGGTCTCGTCCGCGAGCCGGGGTCGTTCTCGAACCTCCCGGCGGGCGAGACGTTCGTCAGCCCGACGACCGCCGACGGGACGATCGTCGTCGACGGGACGATGCGGCCCCACGGCCTCGTCGAGGAGCCGGTCCGGATCGAGGTCGCGGACGGGCAGGTGGTCTCGGTCGACGACGACGGCGTGCGCGAGTCGCTCGAGGCCGCCGCCGCGGCTGCCGACGACCCGGACGCGGCCTACAACCTCGCGGAGCTGGGGATCGGCGCGAACGTCGGTGTCGCCGACCTCGCCGGGTCGGTCCTCTTGGACGAGAAGGCCGCGGGGACGGTCCACCTCGCGGTCGGCGACGACGCGAGCATCGGCGGCGACGTCGAGGCGCCGATCCACACGGACGGCGTGGTCCGGAGCCCGACCGTCTACGCCGACGGTGAGGCGATCACGCTCCCGTCGCCCTGACGGCCTCCGCGCGCCCGCTCGCCCCGACTGCCGGGCGGCGGTCCGAAGCCACCTCCTTTTCACCGCGGCGCCCGCAGACAGAGCATGAGCGACACGAACGAGCGGGCGACGGTCGGGTGTCCCGGCTGTGGCAGCCAGACCGCCCACGAGGTGCTGCGGCCGGGCGGACAGGCCACCGTCCGGTGTACGGACTGTGGCCACACCCACAAGACGCGGGTCGAGCGGTCCGAGCGGGTCGAGCGCGAGGTGGTCGTCTCGCAGGAGGGCGACTCCGTCGCCGCGACCCGCGCGTTCGACGCCGACGAGACGGTCGCGACCGGCGACGAGTTCGTCGTCGACACCCCCGCGGCGCTCCTCCAGGTGCGGGTGACGGCGGTGGAGACGGGGCCGGAAGAGCGGACCGACGCGGCGCCGGCCCGCGACGCCACCACCGTCTGGACCCGTGCGATCGACAACGTCGGCGTGCCGGTGACCGTCCACCCGAAGGAGGGCGACGGGCGGGCCCGGGAGACCGAGAGCGGCCTCCTGCGGGTCCCCGGCGACCAGGAGTTCGTCGTCGGCGAGGCGGTCGACGTCGGCGACGACCGGGTCGAGGTGGTCGGCCTCCAGATCCGGTCGGACGCTCCGGAGTACCGCCACGACAAGCTCGACCACGAGGGTGACCGCGCGTTCGCCCGCGACTGCAAGCGCCTGTACGCCCGCGACGCCCGGTCGTCGGCCTGGTCCGTCTGGTAGGGCTTATACGGGTCCGGGGCGGAGCGCGCGCATGGACGAGGCGGCGCTACGCGAGGATATGCTCGACGGCCTAGAGCACGCGCTCGACCGGTCGGTCGACGGACGCGTCGCCGACGCGATGCGGACGGTGCCGCGCCACGAGTTCCTCGACGAGGCGCCGTACGCGAACAGCGACGGGCGCGCCGCCGGGACGCGCGTCCTCGCGCCCGCGACCGTCGCCCGGCTGGTCGAGGCGCTCGACGCCAGCGACGGAGACGACGTCCTCCTGGTGGGCGCGGGCGTCGGCTACACCGCCGCCGTCCTCGCCGAACTCGTCGGCCCGCGGCACGTCCACGCCGTCGACATCGCCCGCCCCGCCGTCTACGCGGCGCGCGAACACCTCGCCGCCGCCGGCTACGACGCCGTCCTCGTCGACCGCCGGGACGGGAGTGACGGGCTCCCGGCGTACGCGCCGTTCGACCGCGTGCTCGTCGAGGCCGCCGCCGTCCGACCGCCGCGCGCACTCGTCGCGCAGTTGACCGAACACGGCCGGCTCGTACTCCCGCTCGGGAGCGCCGAGCAGACGCTCGCGGCGGTCGAACGCGCGGACGGTGAGCCTCGGGTCGTCGGGGAGTTCGGGTCGCTCGCGCTCGCGCCGCTGCTCGTCGACGGCGAACAGGCCGGCGCGGGCACGCGCAACCGGACGGCGCGCGAGGACCGCGAGTTCGCCCGCCAGGGCCACTTCGCGCCGACCGGCTGGGAACACGAGTGGATCGACTGGGACGACCGGCTGGACGGCGGGGGCCGGCGGCGCTGAGCGGTCGTCCCCGGTAACGACAGCCGAGACCGGCACGGCCTTGAGGCGGCTTCCGCTACTCCGCCCGTGTCGGTCCAGTCGGCTGTCGGCGAGAACGGCGACGTGCTGTACGAGCGGCGCTTCCAGGCGCTGCTCGCGGCGAACCTGCTCGCGCCGCTGGGGATCACGCTCGTCTCGCCCCTCCTCGAGTCGCTCTCCGGCCCGTTCGGCGTCTCGCCCGCCCGGCTGGGCCTCCTCGTCTCCGCGTACACTGCGCCGCCGATCCTCCTGATCCCCGTCGCGGGGATCCTCGCCGACCGGGTCGGGCGCAAGCCGGTCCTGCTGTCGGGCATCCTGCTCTACGGTGTCGGCGGGAGCGCGATCGCCCTCACGACCGACTTCCGGGTCGCCGTCGCGCTCCGGCTGCTCCAGGGTGTCGCCTTCGCCGGCCTGACCGCCATCATCATCACCAGCCTCGGCGACGTCTACGCCGGCGCGCGCGAGGCGACCGCACAGGGCCTGCGGTTCATGAGCTCCGGCGTCTACCAGGCCGTCTTCCCGCCGATCGCCGGCGCACTGGTCGTCGTCGCGTGGCAGGCGCCCTTCCTCATCTACGCGCTCGCGTTCCCGGTCGCGGTGCTGGTCTACCGCTGGTTTCCCGAGCCGCTGGAGCGGAGCGACACGGACGACGACTCCTCCGCGGGCGTTCGGCAGGTGCTCGGCCTCGTCCGCCGACCGCGGGTGCTCTCGCTCGTCGCCGGCCGGGCGCTCCCGATGGTCCCGTGGGTCGGCTTTCTCACCTACAACTCGCTCGTGGTCGTGCGGGGGGTCGGCGGGTCGCCGGCGGAGGCGGGGATCCTCGTCGCGGTCAACAGCACCGGGCTGGCGGCCGGCGGGAGTCAGGCCGGCCGGATCACCGAGCGGCTCGACTCCCGACTGTGGCCGCTCGCGGCTGCGAACCTCCTGCTCGGGGGCGGCCTCGTCGCCGTCGCGTACGCGCCCGTCCTCGCCGTCGCGGTCGCCGGCGCGGCAGTGCTCGGCCTCGGCTTCGGCGTCTCGCTCTCGCTGTACCGGAGCGTGGTCACCGGCCTCGCGCCGCGACGCCTGCGCGGGGGGCTGGTGAGCGTCTCCGAGTCCGGCGGTCGGGTCGCCTCGACGGCCACGCCGGTCGCGATGGGCGCGGTCGTCGCGGCCGCGACGCCGGCGCTCGGCACCGTCGGCGCGGTTCGCCTCGCGAGCCTCGGGACGGCGGCTGTCGCCGTCGTCGGCGGGTCGCTCGCGCTCGCGGTCGCCCGGCTCTCGCCGCCGACGCCGGCGGAGCGGTCGTGAGAGCGAACCGACTTTTGCCCCGGCCCGGTGACCCCGGTCCGTGCGGAACGCGCTCCGGTTCGCGCTCGGCGTCGCCGTCGGCGGCGGCGGGGTCGCCGTCTACCTCTTCGTCGTCGGTGTCGACGACGTCGCGGAGCGTGCCCTCGCCGTCGCGCCGCCGGTGCTCGCGGCGATCGCCGCGCTCGTCGTCGTCGAGAGCCTCGCCGACGGCATCGGCGTCTGGGCGTCCGTCCGGCCGCTCCGTGGCGGGCTCTCGCCGCGCCGGAGCGTCCAGTTCGCGCTCGCGGGCGACTTCTTCGACACGCTCAGCCCCGCCGGTCCGGTCAGCTCCGAGCCGATCCTCGCGAAGTTCGTCGACACGGCGACCGGCACGAGCTACAGCGACGCGCTCGGGGTTCGAACCGCCGCGAAGTACGTCAAGAGCGGCACACAGCTGCTCGTCTCGACGGCGCTCGCGGCAGCCGTCCTCGCCGGTGACCCCGACGCGACGCCGGTCCTGCTCGTCCTCGGGGGCGTCGTCGCGTTCCTCGCCGTCGCGACCGCCGTTGCCCTCCGCTCGCGTGCCGTCGCCATCCGGGCGCTGGTCGCGCTCTTGGCACCGCTCCTCGCCCGGCTCCCTCGCCGCTCCCTGGACCGCGCCGGGACGGCGGCGGCGGTCGAGCGCTTTCTCGACCGGCTGTTTCGCTTCCGGTCGGCGCCGCGGCTGGTGGCGCTGATCGCCCTCGGCGGGGCCCTCGAGCAGGCGCTCGCCGCCGGGGCGCTGTGGGTCGCACTCGCGGGCACCGGAACAACCGTTCCGGTCCTGCCGCTCGTCGCGCTGATGCCGCTCCCGCAGGTCGCGGGCGTCGTGCCGGTGCCGGCGAGCCTCGGGGCGTACGACGGCCTGCTGAGCGGCGGACTGGTGCTGGCCGTCGGCGTGCCCGCCGCCACCGCCGCCGCCGCGGTGCTGGTCGTCCGGAGCGTGAGCCTGCCGTTCTGGCTGGCGGCGGGCGGCGTCGCCGCCGCGTTCCTCCGGGGCTGGCGCCCCGGCGGCTGATCCGGCCCGACGGCGTGTCGGTCGTGACGCGACCGTCTGCTCGACGGTGCCGCTGCGGCGCTCCCTCACCCGACCGGGCCCTCTGTCCGTGGTCGAACGTCGCCCCGGTCGGCGGGCCGTGCCCGCCGGGGGCGCGGGCCGAAACTTTTGCGCGCCGGCTGCGGAGCCTCCGGCGTGCCACTCTCGGCGACGGCGTTCGCGCGCCGGTTTCGACGGCTCGACCGCGAGGCGCGCGTGCGACTCGTCGCAGCGCTGTTCGCCGCCCGGGAGAGCGTCGTCGGCGTCGAGACGACAGGACGTGTCGTCGTCGTGACGCGGCCAGACGGCGCCGAGCGGGTGGCCGTCGGGCCGCCGCCGGCGGACCCCGTCGACGCCGTCGTCGCCGCCGGCAGCCGGTTCGGCGCGCTCCCCGGCGGCGACTGGCGGGCACGCCGGGCGCGACGGGCGGCGCGTGCCCGCGGCGTGACCGTCCTGCGCCCGGCGGACCTCCACGACCGACTCCTGTACGCGGTCGACAGGCCGCGCGCACGACGGCTCTGCCGTGCCCACCTCGGCGTCTCGCTCGACGGCCGCGACGGCCCGCCCGCGGCTGCTCCGCTCCTCGCCGTCGCCGCCGCCGCGCTCCTCGTCGTCGCCCTCGCCGCCGCGGGGCCGGTGCCGGTCGACGACCCGGACGCGACTGCAGCCGCCGACCCCGGGGTTGACGCGGCGACGGTCCGCGACCCGGCGGCGCTCGCCGGCGCACACCGTGACGCGATTCGGTCCCGCACGGCGGTTCGGATGAACGCGACGTTCGCCGGGCCGCGCCACCTCACGGGCTTCGACACACGGCGGTCGGGCTACGACGCCGACGACGTCGTGCGGGTGCGGGTCCGGGTGGTTGCCGCCGACCGGTACCGGTCGGTCCAGCAGACGGCCTTCGCCGGCGGACCGCTGATACGCGACCGGCTGACCGTCGACCGCTACGCCGACGGCGAGACCGAGTACGTCCGGGTCGCCGGCGACTCCGCGGCGCGGTACGAACGACAGTCCGTGGCGCGGAGCGGGACGGACCTCGCGACGGGCTGGTCGCGGGAGCTACTCCCGCGGTACCTGACGACGAACCGGACGCGCGTCGAGCGCCTCCCCGACGGAGCGGACGCGCAGTACCGGGTCGTCGCGACCGGTCGCCCCCGAGCGGTCGACCACGA
>JAQCMY010000255.1 GCA_028274865.1 Haloferacaceae archaeon
GCGGTCGGGGTGATCCGGCAGAACGTCGCCGCCAGCCTGCTGGTCAAGGCGGCACTCGTCGTCGGCGTCCCGTTCGGCCTCGTCCCGATCTGGCTCGCAGTGCTCGTCGGCGACGCCGGGATGACCGTCGGCATCACCGCGAACGCCGCACGGCTGGCGCGCGTACGGCCCGACGGACACTGATAGCTCGGGCCGGGACGTCTGTCCGCCGATGACCGACAGACGGGTGACGCGACGACGCCTGCTCGCCGCCGGCGGCGCCGAGACGCTCGTGGCGGGCGAGTCGGTGTTCGGTGCCGACGGGATCACGACCCGCGGCGGCGACATCTACGTCGCCGCGAACGCACAGGACCGTGTCGTCCGCGTCGACGGCGCCGGCGAGACGGAGGCCCTGCTCACCGGGAGCGACGGCCTGGTCTTTCCCTCGGACGTGCTGTTCGGCCCCTCCGGCGACCTATTCGTCTGTAACTTCGCGAACGACTCGCCGTCCGACGGCGCGGTGCTTCGCGCGCGGCTCTAGAACGGCCAGTCGCCGGTGACGCGCATCCCCTGGGCGCGGTTCTCTGCCTCGGCCTGCGCCGCGACCGCGGCTGGCCGGCGGCGCGCTGGCGGGTCGGCGGCGACGCCGGCGACCAGCGCCGTCAGCAACACCGCCTGCTCGCGGAGCGTCCGCGCCTCCAGCTTGTCCAGCGTGTCGGCGCGGGTGTGACCCCACCCTCGGCCCGCGTCGCCGGTGTCGCTCGTCGCGTGGACGCCCGGCACCCCGTCGGCGACGTAGGGCCAGTGGTCACTGTGGGGCATCAGCTCCGGGCGGACGACGACCGGGTGGTCGAACCGCTCGCGAACTCGGTCGGCGGCGGCCTCGAACCCGTCGAACCCGTTCGTGTTGAGCGCGAGCGTCCGGGCGCCGACGACGCCGTCGAGGTTGACGACGGCGCGCACGTCGTCGAGCGGCGCCTCGGCGGCGGCGTGGCTCGACCCGACCAGTCCGACCTCCTCCGCGCCGAAGCAGACGGCGTGGACCCGCCGCTCGAGGCCGCCGCGCGACGCCAGCGCCCGGACGACCTCGACGACCGTCGCCGTTCCCGCGCCGTTGTCGCGCGCGCCCTCCGCGATGTCGTGGGCGTCGACGTGGCTCGTCAGGAGCACCGCCTCGTCGGTGTCCGGGCCGACGTCGGCGTGGACGTTCTGGCTCGTCGTCGGCCCGACCTCGGCGTCGACGGTGACGGTCACGGGGTCGCCCGTGTGCCGCCGCGCCAGCCGCGCGCCGTCCTCCCGCGAGACCCCGACGGCGGGAACGGCGCCGATCGGCTCGTTCGTCCACCCGACGCTGCCGGTCGGCGCGAGGCAGCCGGGGACGTGGTTTCGAAAGACGAAGGCCGCCGCGCCGGCCTCGACGGCACGGCAGTACTTCTCGCGCCGGTGGACGAAGCGGTCGTGCCAGTCGGGCACGTCCGTCCGCGCCATGGCGACGGCGCCCGAGAGGTCGCGGTCGAAGTCGTCCGGCAGGCCGTGGCCGACGTCGACCAGCCGACCGGTCGCCGCCGCCGACGGACTGCGCGGGAGCGCGACCGCGTCACGCGCGACCTCCTCGCCGTCGACCCGGACCGCCGACGACCCGCGGGTCCAGCCACGGATGTCGAACCCGGAGAGCCGGGCGTCACGCGCGCCGGCAGCCGCGAGGGCGTCCCGCGTCGCACGGGCGGCGCGGCGCTCGCCCGCGCTCCCGGCCATCCGGCTTCCGGCGTCGACCAGCCGCTCGAGGTGGTCCCAGCCGACGGTGCTCGTGAACGTCTCGCCGATCCAGTCGGTCACGGTTCCGGCCCGCCCGCCGTGGGCATAACTCCCGTGGCCGGAGTGGTTTTCCACCGTGACCGTCTCGGCCAGACGTGTCACGGAGTCTTCGGGACCGGCTGCTGCTCGACGCGAACCGTCGGGTGCTGGCCACGGGTGTGCTCGGACTGGTGTACGCCGCGGTGGTCGTCGCCGGCGCCCTCGACCCGGTCCCGCTCCGGCTCGCCGTTGAGCGGTCGGACCCCGTCGAGACGCTGTTCCAGGCGCTCCTGACCGCCGTCGTCACCAGCGTCACGCTCGTCGTGACGGTCAACCAGCTCGTGCTCTCACAGGAGCTCGGCCCGCTCGGCGACCAGCGCGAGCGGCTGGAGGGAGCGACGAGCGTCCGTCGCGACGCGGCCCGGGTGGCGGGCGAACCGGCGGCGCCGAGGGCGCCAGCGCCCTTCCTCCGGAGCCTCGTCCAGACGGCTGGGGCGCGCGCCGAGACGCTGGCCGGCGCCGTCGACGAGCGCGACGGGACGGCCGAACAGTTCACCCGGCCGCTCCGGGCAGACGCGGAGGGCGCCGCGACCCGGCTCGACGACACCCGGTTCCGGACGTTCGGGACGCTCCGGGCGGCGCTGTCGTTCGACTACTCGCGGCACCTCCACGCGGGTCGGCGGCTACGGAGCGAGCGCGGCGCGACGCTCTCGCCCGCGGCGAGCGATGCGCTCGAGGACGCCCTCGAGGCGCTGGCGCTGTTCGGCGCGGGCCGCGAACACGTCAAGACACTCTACTTCCAGTGGGAGCTGATCCAGCTGTCGCGGGAGGTGCTGTACGCCGCCGTCCCCGCGCTCGTGACCGGGGTTCTCGGCATCGTCGTGCTGGCCGACGCCGGGACGGTGACGGGGACGCTCCTCGGCGTCGACGCGCTGGTGTGGGCCGTCGGCGCCGGCGTCGCCGTCGCGCTGGCGCCGTTCGCACTCCTGTTCGCGCACGTGCTCCGGATCGCCACGGTGGCGAGGCGGACGCTCGCGGTCAGCCCGTTCGACCTCCGCGACGGCTAGACCGCGACCCACGACCCCTCGGCGGCGCGTTCGACGGCCCCGAGGACGCGCTGGACCGCCAGCCCGTCCGCGAACGAAGGCCGGAACGGCTCGCCGGCTGCGACACGGCAGAGGAACGCCGCGCTCTCGTGGACGACGGCGTACGTCCGCCCGAGCGCGTGGCCGGAGGGCCGCCACCGGTCGGCGTGTGGACCGCCGGGGTCGGTGAGCGTCACCGTCTCGAACCCGGCTGTCGGGTCACGACGGACCGTCATCTCGTTTGGCCGGCCGGGGTCGAAGCGGACGGCGCCCTCGTCTCTCTCGACGGCGACCGCCTGGGTGT
>JAQCMY010000260.1 GCA_028274865.1 Haloferacaceae archaeon
GAGGGGCAGAACGACCAGTCGGAACGGAGCTCGTCGCCGCAGTCGCAGAACACGCGGCGGGACGTCTTCTCACCACAGTTCGGGCAGTAAACGTGTCCAGCTCCGACGTTTTCGCCGCACTGCCCACACTGTTTTCGGTCCGGTTGCGACGCCGCGCCTTCTTCGTCAGACGTACGACCCTCCGACGGCGCCCTTGTCTTACGGTCGTCAACGGACGTTTCGCGGGCCGTACCGCGCGTCTCCGGCTCCGAACGGGGGCCGGCTGTCGTCGTGTGACGCGCGTCTGACCGAGCGATCCCGTCGCTCACCCGGTCGAGCGTGATGTTTACGTTCACGTCGCGCCCCGGACGGCTGCCGGCCCGGGCGTCCAGCCGCTCGGCGACGAGCTCGTCGACGCGCTCCGCGATGGCGCCGTCGACGTCGGACGCCCGCTCGCGGTCGTCGAGGTACGCCCGGAGCGCCTCCCGCATCACCTCGCTCTTGGAGGCGTCGAACGCCTCCAGGCGCTCTACGAGGTTGTCGTCGGCACGAAACGTGATCTTGCTCATGCGCGCCGTAAGACGCCGTCCCACATGTAGCTTGTTACCCGTCAGACGCGTCGGTCCCGTCGACGGCGTCCCGGACGACGCGGGCGACGTCGGCGGCGTCGAAGCCGACGAGCGTCGCGTCCACCCGCGCCACGCGCGCCGTCAGCTCTGCGGGCGTCGCGTCCGCGGGCGCACCCTCCACCGCCGTCTCGAGCGCCGCGAGCGCCTCGGGCGGCTCCAGAAAGAAGTCCCCTCGGAGCGCACACGACCCGATCCGTTCGTCGTAGCGCACCCGAACCCGGACGAGTTTGCCGTCCGGCACCTTCCGCGACGCGGTGGCCTCCACGCCCGGAGCGAGTGGCGCCGGCGACTTGTGTCTTATCGAACCGTCACGTAGGTCAGGACGGCGAGCGCGACGGCCTGGAGCCCGCGCAGGACGGCGACGGCCTGTTGAACGCCGGGGTCGCCGGAGTAGAGCATCTGCATCGAGAAGAAGTAGTAGAGCGCCGCGGCGTTCTCGACGAGCATCACGGCGCCGAACCCAACCAGTCCGGCGACCATCCCCGTCCGGAACTGGCGGTAGTTGTCGACCCAGACGCCGGTCAGCGCCAGCAGCAAGACGACGTTCACCCCCGCGAGGACCGCCGCAGCCGAGATCCAGGCACCCATCGCCATCTACCCGTCCTCCCCGTCGAGTATCTGCTCGAAGGTCTCGCGGTGTCGCTCGAACTGGTCGGTCAGGAAGTAGAGCTTGCCGTAGTCCGCGCCGCCGGTCTCGACGACGTCGTGTTCACAGAGCATGTCGAGGTGGTGTCTGACGGTGTTGTAGTCCACGCCGAGGTGGTCGGCGAGCTGGTTCGCGTTTCGAGGGCGGTCGTCCAGCGCCCTGACGATCCGCACGCGGTTCTCGGCCCCACGTGTCCCCGCGAGGAGGTACCAGAGCGCCTTCTCCATCAGAACGCTGACTCTCCGTACCTCCGCGCCTGTCTTGATTGGCTCGGTACAGACACGCGCGGCGGTCACGGCCGAACCGTCTCCGTCACCCACCCCGTCGGACCGCTCGGGAACGGGCCGGTCTCCGCCTGCGGCTGGACGGTTCCCTCGCCGTCGACGGCGCGAACCACCACGTCGTGAGGAGCGTCGGGCGGGTCGTACCGGTGGGCCCACTGGCGCCAGACGTCGTCGTCCGGCAGCGGCGCCGACAGCTCCGCCTCCGTCCACGTCTCGCCGCCGTCGGTCGACACCTCGACCGTCTCTACGCCGCGGGTGCCAGCGTACGCGTGGCCCGCGACCTCGATCCGCCCGTCGGACAGCCGGTTCGTGACGTGGAGCTTCGCGACCGTGTTGACCGGACCGGTGCCGTGCCAGCCCCGCTCCTCCCAGTAGCCGTCCGCCGGCTCCTCCAGCACCTCGATCTCGGTCAGCCACTTGACGTTGATCTCGCCCCAGTGGCCGGGGATCAGCGCCCGCACCGGCGCGCCGTGGGCACGGGGGAGGTCCCGACCGTTCATCCGGTAGGCGAGCAGCCCCTCCTCGAGCGCCTCGCGCGGGAACTCCTCGTAGAACTCGTCGGCAGCACGGAGCATCACGCAGCACTCCTCGGGAGCGCCCGCCTGCTCCAGGAGCGGCATCACGTCGACCACCGTCCACAGCGCCGTGTCCATCTTCCGGCCGTTCAACGACTCGCCGACACACCGGAGCGAGACGAACTCCTCGCGGCTCTCCGTCTCGCGGAGCGTCTCGAGGTCGACCGTCACCTCCTGGTCGACGGCGCCGGTCACCGTCAGCGACCACTCCTCGGCGTCGACCGACGGGTCGACCGAGTTGATGTCGACGGTGTAGAAGTCCCGGCTCACCAGCGGTTCCAGCCCCTCGACGTCGAGGCTCTGCTCGCGCGCCTCGCGGATCAGTTCGCCCGCCTCGCCGCTCGGGAGCGGTCGGCGACCGCCGCCGCTGCCCCCGAGTGCCCGCGTCCCCGCGACGCCGCCGGCGAGGACCGTCCCGGCTGTCGCGGCCAGCACCCCGCGGCGCTCGGTGTCGGTCGGGAGCTGTGGCGCGTCGAGGCGGTCGGCTGCCACGGTCAGCCCGAGCACCAGCGCGGTGCCGCCGGCTGCGCCCGCCGCCGAGCGCAGCGCGACGGTGAGCGCCCACGCGAGGAGCCAGACGGCGCCCGCCGTGCCGAGCGTCGCGGCGAGCGCGCCGCCGACGCCGGACTCGCCGGCGACGCGCCGGCCGACGAGCGCGGGGACGCCGAGCCCCGCAGCCGTCAGGCCGACGGCGGTCAGGAGGTTCAGCTGCTGCCCGAGCGAGCCGAGGAGCGTGATCGCCAGCGTGACGACCGCGCCGGGCATCGTCCGCGCGAGCGTCCCCTCGACCGGCGCGACGACGAACTCGGGCGTGAATCCCACGATTGCGTACGACCCGGCGACCGCCGCACCGCCCGCCGCGAGGGCAACGGCGGCGTCGCCCGCGACCCGTCTCCGTTCCGAGACGTCTGACCCGTCCATACGGCTCAGGACGGCGGTCGGGCGTATAACGCTTGATCGAACTCCGT
Source organism: Haloferacaceae archaeon (assembly GCA_028274865.1). GTDB lineage: Archaea > Halobacteriota > Halobacteria > Halobacteriales > Haloferacaceae > A07HB70. The sequence goes on from JAQCMY010000260.1 coordinate 3,082, forward strand.
TCGAAGTGCTTCTAGAATAGCGTTCAAGTACGGGGGCGCACCAGTCCAGTCATGGTCGAGGCGTTCGCCGTCGCGTCCGGTAAGGGCGGGACCGGCAAGACCACCGCGACGCTCGCGCTCGGGATGGCGCTCGCCGACGCCGGCAACGCCGTGACCGTCGTCGACGCCGACACCGGGATGGCGAACCTGCTCTTTCACGCCGGCCTCGACGACGTCGACGCCACGCTCCACGACCTGCTGGTCGCGGACCGGGACGTGTCGGTGGCAGACGCGTCGTACGAGCGGTTCGGGATGCGCGTCGTCCCCTGTGGTACCGGCCTCGCGGACTTCCGGGCCGCCGACCCGGAGCGCCTGCGCGGCGTGGCCGCCGAACTCGCCGCCGACGCGGACGTCCTTCTCCTCGACTCGCCGGCTGCGCTCGGGTCGAAAAGCGCCGTCCTGCCCGTCGTCCTGGCCGACCGGACCGTCGTCGTCCTCGAGCCGACCATCCCCGCGCTCTCGGACGGGCTGAAGGTCCAGGAGTACGGGCGGTCGTACGGCACCGAGACGGCGGGCGTGCTGTTCAACCGCGTCGGCGACGGCACCGACCTCGACCGGGTCGCAGAGCACGCCGACCGCTACTTCGGGGGTGACCGGCTCGGGAGCGTCCCCGAGTCCGAGGCGGTCCGGGCGGCGCGGCGGGCGGGCGAACCGCTCCTCGCGCACGCGCCAGACTCCGGCGCCGCCGACGCCTTCCGCCGCGCCGCCGCCCGTCTCGAGGTCGCGGAGGGTGACGCGGACCGGGTCGCCGACCGCTTCCGGGCCGCTGTCGTTCCCGAGGACGTCTGACGTGGACCTCCCGCGTGGCGACCTGGTCTGGTCGCGGGTCGCCGGCGACCCGAGCGACCCGCTGCGGACCGCGCTCGACCGCTCGCTCGACGGCTACCTCGTCTTCCGCCCACAGGGTGCGCTCCTGCTCGACAGCGACGCCGCCGGCGTCGTCACCGTCGCGGACGGCGTCCCGGTGCTCGCGTACGAGGAGCGGAGCGACGCCGGCGGGCGGGCGGCGCTCGAGCGCGTCGCCGGACCCGGCCCCTACCGCGCCGACTGCTACCGCGTCGACGGCGCCCGCCTCGCGGCGGTCCACGACCGCGACGACGGCGGGCTGGCGGTGACGCCCGGCGCGCCCGCAGACCTCCTCGCCGGCGACCCGGCGCTCGTCGAGCGGACCCGCGAGCGCGCGCCCGCCGGACGCCTCGACGCGGCCGAAGACCCCGACGCCGTCGCGGCCTTCCTCGCCGACGAGGACCGGATCGAGGCGATCCGGGAGCGCGCCCGCGCCGAGGCCGAGGCTCGCGCGGCGGAGTGGGGGCTGACCGACCAGCTCGCCGACGCGGACGCCGACACCCCGGAGGGGCGGCAGTGAGGTGACGCTCCTCTCGCTCCTCCGTCTCCGCGGCCCGCCCGACTTCGCCGACTGGGTGCGCCTCGGCGGCGAGTACGTCCGCGGCGTGACCCGCGGGATGGGGTTCGACGCGCCGGGAGCGCTCGAACACCGGCTGGAGCGCGGCGTCGCGGCGCTCCGTGCCGACCGGCGCGACCTCCCGGACGCGGCTGCCCGCCCGCTGGTCGTCACCCTCCTCGCCGACGCCGCCTTTCCCGCGCCGTTCTGCGAGTGGACGCCGCTCTGGTACGAGCTCGCGCTCGCCGGGCCGAACGCCGCCGCGAGCCGGCGCCTCCGGGCGGTCGCGCGCGAGTACGCAGCCGGGCTGACCGTCGGCGTGCCACGGTTCCCCCGGCCACGGGACGTGCTCGTCGACGGTCGCCCCGCGACGGCGTGGGTCGACGGCTTCGCCGACCGGTTCCGCCTCGCCGACGCCGTCCTCCACCTCGACTGGTACGTCTACGTCGCACGCGCCGCGGGCGTCGCGGTGCCAGAGGGGCTGGTCGACCGGACGCGCCGCGAGAGCGCGCGCCACTGGGCGAAGGGCGGCGACGAGACGGCACCGGGTCTCTCGCCGCGCGTCCGCGAGTTCCAGTACCACCTGTTCGCCGACGACGCGTGGGTCCGCGGCATCGACGAGGCGTACGGGCTGGAGAGCGCGCTGCTCGGTGTCTGGGAGCGGCTGTTGCGGGCGGAGCGGACGCGGCTCGCCCCCTAGTCGAGCGTCTGGCCGACGAGCTTCGACTCAGCCGCCGCGAGGTGCTCTGCGAGCGTCGACGGGCCGATACCGAGCGACTCGGCCACCTCCGTCGCGTTCGACTCGCGGGGGTAGTCGAAGTAGCCCATCTCGTGGGCGGTCGCCAGCACCTCGGCCTGCCGGCCGGTCAGCCGGCTCCTGTCGACGACGACCGGGTCGGCGCCGTCGCCGCCCGGCGGCGTCCGGAGAATCGACTCGACGGCCACGTCGTCGTACGCGCCGCGCAGGTCGTCGAGGACGGCGCGGAACCGCTCGGAACCGGGGACGTGGAGGGTCAGTTCGAGTCGACCGTCCGCGACGGAGACGTCCGCGACGGGGCAGTCGAGGTCGGTGATCCGCTCGCAGACACACGACTCGTCTGCGTCCCGTTCGAGCCGGTAGACCGACTCGTCGTCGTAGCGAAACACCTCCTCGACGTCGGCGTCCTCGTCGACGGCGTCCGGGGCGGCGCGGAACTCCTCGACCACCGGGTCGCCGCCGGTCCACGCCATGCCGTCGACGTCGCCGCTCGTCACCGCCGCGACCGGGCAGTCACCGGGCGAGCCAACCGACAGCGCGACACGGAGCCCGACGTTCGTCATCGGCGGCGATTGACCCCGTCGGTAGAAACAGGTTGCGGCTCCGGCGGCGAGCGCCGGGGCGGAGAACCCGCGGCCGGGCCGGTCTGCCTGAGCAAACGCTTTCGTCCGCCCGGCGCGTAGCCGACGACGATGGCTCCCTCGCGCGCGGCGCTCGTGCGCCGGTTCGGCCGCCTCGACGCCGCCGGGTACACGCGCCTGCTCGCCGCCGTGGCGCGCGCCCGCGACGGCGAGGCGCGCGCCGAGGGCACGACGGTCGTCTACGGCGACGGCCGGCGGGTTCGGACGCACGCCCCGTCGCGCGGCCTGCCGGCCTCCCTCGCCGCACGGGTCGAGGCGGACGGCGTCGACAGCGTGGCGCCGACCCGGCCTGCCGTCGCCGCGCGCCTCCGCGAGCGGGGCGTCGCCGTCGTCGCCCCGGCGGGGGTGGCACGGCGTCTGCTGTACGGGCTCTCCCGCCGCCGGGCCGACGCGCTCGCGCGAGAGCACCTCGGCGGCCCGCTGGACGCGCCCGCGCCACGGTCGGTCCGGGAGCGGGTCGGCCGGACGACGCCGGCGCTGGGCGTCCTCGTGGTTGCCGTCGCCGTTGCCCTCGTCGCCGTCGCCGGCGCGGGGGACGGTTCCGGGCGCGGCGCGGCAGCCGACGTGACGACCGCTGCCCCGCCCGACACCGACGAACCGGAGGGTTCCGGCGCGAACGAGACGCTCGCGCCGGGGGTGACGGCGTCCGGCGTCGCCGACACCGACACGCTGGCGGACGCACACGAGGCGGCGCTCGGCGAGCGCTACGAGGTCGACCTCGACTACCGCGAGGAGTACCGCCGCCAGCGGTCGTTCCCCCGCGCCGGACGGTACCGCACCGTCGCCGTGGCCGGTCCGGCGCGATACTACGAGCGGACGCGAGGGTGGGGCGACCCGGCGGTCGCGCCGATTCCGACGGAGCGGCGCGCGGTGTACGGCGACGGCGAGTACCGGTACATCCGCGGCCCGGGGGAGAACGCGACGGTCGCCGACGGCCTCATCTGGTGGCCCGACATCGACTCGTACGCGAGCCGGAGCGAGATGTATATCGAGCGGTTCCTCGACGCCCGCCAGACCGACGTGGTGGAGACCCGCGTCGAGGACGGGCAGGCGCTCCACCGCGTCGCCGTCCGCGGGAGCGCCGACGCCGACGTCGCCGCGTACAGCGCCACCGCCGTCGTCACCGACGAGGGGCTCGTCCGCGAGCTCCAGGTGTCGTACCTCCGCAGCGACGAGGAGGTCGCCGTCTCCCTGCTCGTCCGGTACGACCCCACCGCCGGAGCGGTCGAGAGACCGTCGTGGGTGCCGGCGGACACGACGAACGGGTCGACGGAGCAGCCGGGCGGGCGCTCCCCCGACCGAGCTGTCAGGCCGGCGGCCTGACCACCACCGTCGCGTTCGTCGTCCCGCGCGGCGACCGGACCCGGAGCGAGAACGCGACGGCCACAACCGCCGTCGTGTTCGCGCGTGGCTGGAGGACGACGCCCGCGACGGCGTCGCACGGTCCGAACGCCCGCGCGTCGCCGCCCGGACAGTCCTCGCGGGCGACACGGGTCGCCGTCTCCGGCGCGTAGCCGACCCGGTAGCTCCGGTCGCGCGCCGCACCACGGGCCGCCAGCCTGGCCGTCGCGTTCCCGAGGCTGGCGTTCAGCCGCCGGAACGTCCCGTCTGGCGGGCCCGCCCGGGCGTCCTCCGCCGCGGTCGTCGTCGCCCGCCGGAGATACCGTCGCTCGTCCGAGACGCCGTCGGCCCGCGCCGCCTCCGCGGCGGCGTTCGGCGGGTGGCCGAGCTGGAGGTAGGCGACGAACATCGGGACGAGGGCGACGGCCACCACCACGGCGGCGGCGAGCACGACCTGCCCGCGGCGGCTCACCCGTACCACACGGCGACCCGAACGGGGCCGTTGACCGTCGTCACCGTCGCCCGGCCCGCCGGCACGCCGGGCGGTCGGGGCGGGCCGACACGCCCTCGCGGCGTGACGACCCGGACCCGGACGGCGCCGGGGAGCGCCCGGCGCGCCCGGTCGCGGAGTGTGTCGCGGGACGCCGCGAACGCCTCGTCGGAGGCGAGTGCGGCGGCGAGGAGCGGGCCGGAGCCGTCGGGGGCGGGGGCGTCCGCGAGCGTCGTCCCCGTGTCGTCGGCGTACCGCTCGAGCTGGGCCCGTTCGGCTGCCGGCCCGGGCACCGAGACGGCGAACAGCGCGGCCAGTCCGAGGACGAGGACGACGCCGACGACCGCCTCGGCGACGGGGAGCGAGAGCTGTCCGCGGCCGGTCCGGTCACCGCGCACCGGCGCGCACCTCCAGCGTCGCCGCCTCCGTCGGGCGGCGGTCGTAGGCCACCCGGACCGTCGCGTTCGCCGCCGGCGGGCGGAGCACGGTCCGGTCGCGCGCCGAGAGCCGCACCGTCGCCGTGCCGTCGAGACCTCCGGGGTCGTGGAGCACTACCCGCCCGTCGGCGCGGAGCGTCCGTGCCGTCGCGTTCGGGCCGGGCCGGACGCGCACCCGCACCCGGTCGACGCCCGGCGGGACGACGATACGCGTCGCGTTCGCGCCGTACGTCTCGACGACTCGCGTCGGGCGGGCGACCCGGACGCTCCGGCGGACCGTCGGGCCCGTCGGCTGGCCGCGCTCGACGAGCGTCCGGCCGTCGAGCCGGACGACGAGCGCGCGGTCTCGTGCCGGCGGCGCCAGCGCGTCCACGTCCGCGGCGGTGAGGTTCGCGGTGCGTGGCCCCCGGAGCGTGTTCGCGCGCCGGGCGACGGGACTCCCGGCGGCGACGAGGCGGTCCGCCGTCGCCGCGGCGGCGTGGCGCGCGAGCGGTTCGCGGTCCGCACGCGCCAGCGCGTCGTCGGCGACGGCGACGGCCAGCCCCGTCGACGCGACGAGGAGGACGACGGCGACGGCGACGGAGAGCAGGTTCGACTGCCCACGACTCCCCGTCACCCAGACCCCTCCAGCAGTTCGACGCGGACGCCGCCGTCGGTGACGTTCGCCCGGACACGAGTCGCTCGGTCGCTCCGCCACGACCCCGCGAGCGTCGTCCCGTTCGGGAGCGCCGGGCGGACGACTCCGCCGACGCCGGCCCGCGGGTGGACCAGCCGGAGCCGTCCCGTCGTGTCGTCGGCACGGACGGCGTACCGGTCGCCGCGGATCTCGCCGGGCAGGTCGACCCGGCGGGTGTGCTCGAACGTCGTGTATGCGTCGCCGTCGACGGGGACCGCCCGCTCGACAGCCGTCGCGCTCCGTGCGAGCGTTCGGTCGGCGAGTTCCGCGCCTGCCGCGGTGCGGTAGGTCGGCAGGACGCCGCCGAACAGCGTCGTCGTCAGGAGGGCGACGAGGAGGACGAGCAGTGCGACCTCCAGCGCCTTCCCGACTGCCGGGGTGGCGGCGCGGGCACGGCTGTGCCCCGGGCCGCGAGCAGGGGGCGGCGAGCGGCGGTCGCGGGCGTCGGACGGTGCCCGCGGGCGGAGCGCAGAGCGACCGTGGTCCCGGCTCACGCCGACCCCCCGGCGCTCACGGTCGCGTCGAGGCGGTGGACGACGAGCGAGAGCCGCCGGTCGACCGGCGCCGAGACGACGACACTCGGGACGCCGTCGTCGTCGAGGTCGACCGTCTCGACGTCGGTGCCGTCGAGCGCCCGCCGCCACGCCCCGGGTGTGCGCGTCTCGACCGCCACCCGGTACTCGCCGGACGACCGCCGCAGGCGCTCGTGGCTGACGTTCGTCCGCACGACGGCGGTCGGCGCGTCGGTCGCGCTGCCGGGCGGCGCCCCGAGCGTCGTCACCGCGACGAGGAGCGTCCCGTCGCGCACGGCGACGGGCGGGCGCTCGACGAGCGTCGCCGCGCCCGGGCGGCCACGCGCGATACCGCCGGCGACGAACCCGACGCGACTGGTCCCCGACCCGTAGACGAGGCCGCCGGCGTCGACGACCCGGACTGTCGTGTCGCCGGCCAGCAGCCTGACCTCGCGGTCGACCGTCCGGACGCCGTCGCCCGGCGTCGGCACCCGCGTCTCGCGCGGACCGGCGCCGCGCGGCGAGAGCGCCTCGTCGAACCCGGTCGCGACGCGGTCCGCCGCGGCGGCGTCGGCACGCTCCCCGACGACCGTCCCCACCGCCGCCGTCATGGTCGCCACCGCGAGAACCGTCAGGGCGGCGAGCAGCGCCACCCCGACGACGTGTGCCTGCCCGCGTGTCTCCCCCATCTGTCGAGGGCTGCGGCGCTCTCG
>JAQCMY010000002.1 GCA_028274865.1 Haloferacaceae archaeon
GGTCGCGGAGTACCTCCGCAAGGACGCCCCGAACGCCCGCGACGAACTGGCGGCGCTCGTCGAGCACAGCCTGACGTTCCTGAGCCAGACGTCGTACCCGCTGCCGGCCGACGAGGACGTTCGGCTGACGGCGCTCGACCGGTACACGACGGTTCCGGCGGCGCTCGACGACGCGCTCGACCGGCTGACGACGCTCGCGGGGTCGCTGTTCGACGTCGACTCGGCGTTCGTCGGCCTCGTCGACGCCCACCACGAGCGGTTCCTCTCCTGTCACGGGCCACAGCTCGAGAACACGCCGCGCGAGAACTCCGTCTGTACGTACGCCATCCTCGACGAGGAGGTGACCGTCGTCGAGCACATCTCCGAAGACCCCCGCTTCGCGTCGAACGAACCCCTCAACGGGCTTGACCTCGAGTTCTACGCCGGCGCCTCGCTCGTCACCGACGACGGGCAGGCGATCGGGTCGTTCTGCCTCATGGACGACGAGCCACGGTCGTTCTCGGCGGCGGCGCGCGACGAGCTCCTGCTGTTCGCCGACGAGGCGATGGACCAGCTCGAACTCCGGCGGCAGATCCGGGAACTGGAGGGCGCAGCCCCCGACGTGGAGGGAGAGCGGTGAGTAACGCGCGGACCGGGGCGGCGTACGCGGTTCGCGGACTCCCGGTCGACGCGATCCCGGCCGGGACGACGCTGCTCGTCGCCGGACCGCCCCACGGCGGCGCCCGGACGGCGGCGCTCCGGATGCTCGCCGGCGAGGCCGACGAGGGTACGATCGTCATCACGACGAACCGTCGTGCCGTCCGCATCGCAGAGGACTGCGAGCGCGCCGGCGTCGCGATGGGGGCAGACCGAGCGGCGATCGTCGACTGCGTCGGCGACGAGGACGCGAGCGTCCCGGCACGGCTCCTGTCGGCCTCCGGCCCGGGCGACCTGACGGGTATCGGAATGCGCTTCTCGGACGTCTACATGGACTTCAAGGAGGAAGGCATCACCCGCGTGCGAACCGGACTGATCTCGCTGTCGACGCTCCTGACGCTCGGGGACCTCCAGACCGTCTCGCGGTTCGTCCACACGCTCGTCGGCCGTATCGACAGCGTCGGCGGGCTGGGCGTCCTGTTCGTCGACCCGACGAACCACGACGAGCAGTCGGTCAACACGATCGCGCAGTTCTGCTCCGGTCGGGTGGACGTCCGCGAGAACGACGGCTCGGAGCTCCGGGTCGGCGGCGTCCCGAGCCACGACCGGACGTGGCAGGCGTTCGAGCCCTGAGCGCACGGGGTGGCCGTCCGCCTGCACCACCTGTCCGGCACTGTCTCCGTGCTGTCCCTCTGCTCCCCGACACTGTCGATTGTGAGGCCGGCGTCACCGACCGTCTCTGTCCCTGCGACGGCGACACGACAGGCCGAGCCACTCACCCTCCGGCGTCGTCGGTGACCTCCGGCGGTGCGCCGTCAGTCCCGAGCCGCGTCTGTCTGGTGCTGTACGCGAACACGATCGACGAGAAGAGGAAGCTGACGGCGAGAATCCCGGACAGGACGCTCCCGGCGGCGTCGATTGGGTCCACGCCGACGCTGACGGCGAGGACGAGCGACGCAGCGAACCCCGAGAGCGCGGGGAACTACGTCGACCAGGTGATGCCTCGTCCCCGGACCGCCTCGAGATAGAGGTCGACCTCCTGGCCGGCGTCGGTCAGCGTGATCTCGCCGCGCGTGGCGTCGTACTCAACCAACCCGGTCTCGTCGAGCGTCGGCGCGTGGTGCTGGTAGAGTGCGGTGTGGACCGTCTTCCGCTGGTCGTAGCTCACCTCGTCCGGGTCGATCCCCTCCTCCCACGCCGCGACGCGTGTCGAGAGGCCGTCCATGTCGACGTGAGCCTCGGGCCGCTGTTGCAGATAGTGGGTTGCGAACCGTCGTCGTCGGGTGCTCAGCGCGTCGTACAACTCTCCGTGGTCAACGACGCGGTCCGCGTCGCCGTCCTCCGTGCCCCCCGTCGACACCGCCATCGACGTCGACGCGGCGGTCCTCGAGTCACCGGCTGGCGGTCGGTTCGTCGTCGTCCACGACGGACACCAGTACGTGTACGACGCTCCGACACCAGTCGACGCGTCGGGCGCGGGACCGACAGACGCGGACGGTGAGGACCGCACCGACCTGGTCGTCGCAGAGACGCGGTCGGGTACGGAGGAGCAGTGAGGACGGACGACGAGCGCGTCGTCAACGAGCGGCTGCGACCGCTCTCGACACACGCGACAGTGTCGACCGTCTCGCTGACCGGCACGCCCGCACCGTGGACGGTCCAGCGGCTCCACGTCACGACCCCGACCGCGAGGGCTGGGCCGGCGAGGCGAGCAGGGAGATCTGCCGGCTACCCGGCGGCTGGACGTTTCTGAGCCCTCGAACGACCCCGCCGCCCCGGCGGTGACACCGACCGACCCTGGCCAGTTCCCGTCGACTTCCGTCGCGGGGACGCTGTTGACGGCGTCGCTCGGCGCGGGCTAGCTGGGCAGCCTCCGCCGAGCGGTGGCGGGCGAACAGCGCCGGTTCCTCGCGGACGTCCGGGCGTACCATCTCCCGGTTCTGCTCCTACAGTCGACGTGTTCCTGTCGGGCCTGCCGTTCGTCGGCGCGGCGCTGGTAACGCCGCCGTCGGTGGTAGTGGTGCTGGCGCTCGCGTACCTGGTTTAGTACAGCGCCGTACCTGGTGGTCACCGGCGACCGGTCGCTGACGGCGGTGCCACGGGCGAGCTACCGGTACGCGGCCATCGGCGGTCCGTGCGCCTCCTTCTTTGATCGGTATCTTCTAACCGTCGCGCTGGTGTCGGTCTGTGGCTCTGTCGTGGGGTCGACGGAGCGGTACGGTCGCCGGCGTGTGCGTCTCGTGCGTGCATCGTTGTCCTCGCCCGGCTGTCGTGGCGGCTGGCCGATAAACATACGAAGTTCATCATAGTACAGTAGCGCGATACTCACGCCGCACGAGTGCGCCTACCCCCGGAGTCGACCGCTCCCGACGAGGGCGAGCAGGAGGCCTCCGACAGCCGTCAGGACACCACCGACTGGTGACGGGACCGCGACGACAAGCGGAGCGAACACGAGAACGCCCCCGACGCCCGCCGGGAGCGGTCGCGCAGCGAGTTCCGCGCCGAACGCCCGTGCCGACCAGTACGCGACCGTCGCGGCTCCCGGACCGCTGCTGGTCGGCGGCGCTGTCGACTCGACCTCAGTCAGCGCGTCGCGCTCGAACCGGACCGTCTCGCCGGTGTGGACGCGGCGTCCCTCGTCGTCCCCGACGTGGAGCAGCGTCACTCCCCGGCCGTCGACGCCGACCACGCGGTAGATACCGGGGCTATCCCGTGCCGCGGTCACGTGGACGTGATCCCCGACAGACAGGTCTGTCACGACTGCGAACAGGGGCGACGATCGAAAAGGGTGGGGTACGGTCCGGGCTCGTCAGTCGTCGGTCGGCGTCGGTCGGTCCAGCCGACCGCGGATGTCGGCGGCGAGGGGGGCGACCGTCTGGAAGTCGCGCGCCGGACTGTACGCGCTAGTCGTGCGAGGCCGCTCGCCGGAACTCCGGCGCGTCGGCGACCCCGCTCGAGAGCGGCGGCTCATCGCTCCTCCGGTTCGTCGTCGGCTGTGGTCTCGTCGGTCGTCGTGCGGTCCGTCGCTGTCGTGGTGTCGTCGGTCATCTGGGTGGTGTAGGCGGCGGCGGCGGCTCGTGGGCGGTTCGGATGTCGGCGCGTGCGAGCGGACGTACGTGTCGAAGCATCTGCGGTTGTCTCCGTGGCCCGCTGCAGTATAAAGTTAATGGTCGTTAATGATGATCGTCGCCCGGCGACCCGCGCCCCCGTGGCTACGACGCGTCGCGTCGGTCGAGGACCGCGAGTAGCGTGAAGCCGTCGTAGAACCCGAGCGCGTGGATCACGACCTCGCGTAACGCTCCAGCCGTCGCGACAGCCGGGCGACCGGAGAGCACGGCGTCGAGTGCGATACCAGCCGCCGCGACGGCGAGACAGACCGCGAGGCGCGACCCGCTGAGCAGGCCCCCGGTCCACGGGGCTGCCGCGTCGGCCACGCTGCTACGGCTGCGCTTGCTGCCCAGCAGCCCCGGGGCCGCCCGTCAGCACCCACACGACGCGGCGCACCGCGACGCCGAGGCAGAACGACACGGCCCCGAGCAGTCCCTCACCGACGGCTGCCCCGGCTGCCGCGAAGACGACGGCGTCGGGGAGCGAGACGAGCCGCGGCGTCTCCGTGCCGTACCGCGTCACCAGCGCGCCGAAGACGGGTCCGGCCACCAGCACTGTCGTCGGGACGAGTCCGGCGCTCGCCGCGCCGGCGGCAACGACGAGCGCCACGGCGACGGCGAGGACGACGGCGGGGTCGGTGCCGGACCACGTCCCGGTGATCCGGTTTTCGAGGGTCTCGAGCCCGCCGGCTGCGGCCAGGACCCACCACGCCGCGACCGCGCGAGCGAACCGGCCACGAGCGCGAGACTCGTCGTCACCGCAGTTCGAACGGAGGACATCAGCCGCCTGTCAGGTCCGACAGCCACCCATCACTGTGGGGTTCCCAGCCGCACGCCCGGGGGGACGACGTATCAGAACGAGACCTGGTCCGTGCCGTCCCAGGCGGGGTTGTGCCCGCGGTCGTCGTAGCCCACCCGCCCGACGTGTGTGGCGTCGGCGGCACAGAACAGCGCCGCCCGCAGGTCCGCTGCCGTCTCGTACTGCGGCGCGAAGCCGTACTCGTCACAGGCGTCGAGCAGCGTCGTCGCCGGCTGGTCCGGCCCGTCCGGCACGGCGATGTCGGCGGACGACAGCTCGGCACAGAGCCGCTCGTGTGTGATCGGGTAGCCGTGCGACCGCTCGATCCGCGGGGGAATATCACGAATGTTCATCGTGGCTACCGTGGGCTAGCGGTTCCGGGCATATAAAAATCCTGATCGACCGTGATAGATACACCACCCAAGGGCCTAAGATCCGGTCGGACGAGGGACGGGGTATGTACGACGTGACCGTCGCCACGCCGATGACCGAGGGCGTGCTGACAGTGGGGTCGGAGGAGTGTGCCGGTGACCTCGTCGAGGCCCTCGTCGAACTCGAGATCAAGTCCGTCGTCGTCACCGACGACGAGTGCCGTCCGCTCGGGATCCTCACCTCGACGGACTACCTCCGGATGCTCGACGACGGGGTCGACCCGCACGAGACGACGGTCGGCGAGTGGATGACCCGCGAGGTGATCACCGTCCGCTACGACGAGACGGTCCAGCGGGCCGCGACGGTGATGCACGACCGCGGCGTCAGCCACCTGCCGGTCGTCGACGCCGACGGGCGAGCGATCGGCATCCTGTCCAGCACCGACCTGACGGCACACCTCGCGGGCGCGGACTGACCAGCCGCGCCGCCGACGGGCCGCGTGTTCGGCCCGTGTCGACGGCAGATCGCCGTGTGGCGGCGCCCGGCCAGCGCGGCGTGTCCGGGCACCGCCGCGCGCCTCCGTCCCGGCACTCGTGACCCACGGTGTCGACCGCGGCTGCTCACCCCGTCCGGACGGGGCTCAGCCCGACGTCGAACGTCGTTCCGCCGGGGTCCGACGCCCGAACGCGGCGGTTGCCGCCGAACTGGTCGACGAACCACTTCGCCATCCACACGTCGACGTCCGTCGCGTGCCGGAGCCGTGACGGCGCCTCCCCGGTTCTGAGCGGGATCAGCCCCCGTTCTGCGAGCCCAGTCCCGCTGTCCGCTATCCGGACGACCACCTGCTCGCTGCTCTGCTCCGCCTCGGCGTCGACCGTCACGGCTCCCCGCGGCTGTGGCTGGTCGGTGTGTTCGACGAGCATCCCGACGAGGACACCGACCACCACGCCGAGCGTCTGGTGTGCCTGCGCGTAGCACCGCCCCGGCTCGTCGACACCGAACTCGAACTCGACGTCGTCGAACGACTCGCGCTCGTCTCCGACCTGTTCCCGGACGATCCCCGTGATCTCGACCCGTTCGGGCTTCGGCGGGTCGCGCTCCAGGTAGTGACGGATCGTCCGGGTCCGGTCGGCTCTCTCCAGCAGTTCGCCGGTCGCCGAGCGCACCCGCTCGACGTCTGCGTCGGACTCCCCTGGCGCCGTCCCCCGTGCTATCCTGTCCGTGTACCCGCGGGCGACCTGGAGGCTGTTCCGGAGGTCGTGCCGCAACACCCGGCCGAGAACCTGTATCTGCTCTCTCTGGAGCCGCTGTTCCGTGATGTCGAGATAGAGCACGAACCCGCCCTCCCGGTGCGAGGTGCTGTGGATCTTGAACCGCGGCGCCCGGAGACCGTCTGACACTGGAGCTCCTCGCTCACCTGCTCTCGCTCGGCGACTGTGCGGTCAAGCTCCCGGGTGCTGTCGTCGCTCACGAGGCCAGCCGCGACCCGGTTGAACTCGGCGACAGTCACCGGTAGGCCGACGCCGAATCGGTCGACGAACGCGTCGTTCCCCCGCACGATCACCGGTCGTCCCGAAGCTCGTACTCCGCCACCGGGTCCGGAATCGTCTGGAACATCCGTGAGAGCCTGTCCCGCTCCAGCCGGAGGTCACGGAGCACCCCCTCACGCCGTGTTGCCTCCAGTCCGGTGAACAGCCCGACCGTGCCGGCGAGGAGCGCGACGAACGTCGACTCGAACAGCCCGCCCGCTACCGGAATCGCGACAACCGGCGACAGGAACTGGTGGATCCCGTACCCGGTCGACGCGACCCCGGCGATACCGAACACGAGGGCGGCGCTGACACCGACCGTGCTCCGCTGGGTCGCGGTCTCGACCTGACCGAGGGCGTAGGCTCCGACGGCACCGAAACACAGCGACGCCAGCAGCAGCGACTACTGCCCCAGAACCGGGGGGAGCAGCGGGGCGTCGTGCGTCGAGACGTGGTACACCGACACCGAGAGCGAGCCGACGAACAGTAGCGCCAGCAGTGGGGCGCCGGTCGCGCGTGTCGCCGCTGGTGCAGTGATCCGGTTCACGTCTCCGACCACGCTCATACCAGCACCGACGGGCCGGGCCCGCCGCCGGCGTCGTGTCTGTGTCTCCGTCCCGTCAGTCGTCGTCGGCCCGCACCTCTCCCGTGGTGCCGTCGTCGGCCAGGCGCCGGCGCACCCGCTCGACGGTCGCGGCCTCGTCCGTGCGGAGGTCCGAGACGAACTCGAAGATTCTGTCGAAGTCGGCGACGCCCTCGCGAACCATGTACTCGACGTAGCCCCGCTTGCGGTGGAACTCGCGCTCGACCGCCTCGACCGGCCGGTCGGTGGCGTCGGCGACCCGCTCGAACAGCGCCAGCCCGACGTCCCGTGTCGCGTCTCCGAGCGTCGGGTGGGCGTAGTCGAGGCGGAACGTCCCGTCGACGTCGCGCTCGAGCACCGTGTTCCAGCGGATCTCCCGCCCGGCCTTCTCGACGGTGCCGCCCGCGAGGCCGGGCCGTTCGACGGCACCCGTCGGCCCGAGGTCGCGGTCGGCGCCGGTGAACTCGACGGCCTCGGCGACGTAGCGCTCGCCGTCGACGTGGTGCGGGAAGAGGACGAGGTCGATCTCCTCTAGGAGGTACGCCGGCAGCCCCTGCTCGATGACGCGGTTGACGAGCGTCTCGACGTCCTCCGAGTGGGTGGTGCCGA
>JAQCMY010000008.1 GCA_028274865.1 Haloferacaceae archaeon
TCGCCGGCTTGGAAACGGGGTGATAAGTCGGTTGTGGTCAGTCCCGCCGGACCTCGTGTCGGCCGAAGCCGTACCGGAGACGGTTCGCCAGCCGGCGGGCGAACCGGTCCTCGCGCGAGCCGAACCGTTCGGCCAGCGCGGTGTAGACCAGCGGCACCGGCACCTCCTGTGCGAGCGCCTCCTGGACGGTCCAGGTCCCGGTCGACCCGCCGGCGACGTGGTCGGCGACGTCGCCCAGATCCGACCCCTCCTCGCGGAACGCCTCCTCACAGAGGTCGAGCAGCCACGACCGGATCACGGCGCCGTTCGACCACGTCCGGGCGACAGACTCGAGGTCGAGGTCGTACCGACCGCGGTGGAGGAGTTCGAACCCCTCGCCGTAGGCCTCCATCAGCGCGTACTCGACGCCGTTGTGGACCATCTTCACGTAGTGGCCGGCGCCCGACGGCCCCATCCGGTCGTGGCCCGCGGGGCCGGTCGCCACGGCGTCGAAGACGGGCGTCATCGCCTCGTACGCCGGCTCCGGGCCGCCGACCATCAGCGAGAACCCGTGTTCGGCGCCCGCGGGCCCGCCGCTGGTGCCACAGTCGAGGTAGGCCGCCGTCGTCGCCTCGGCGCGGCGCACCGAGTCCTCGAAGTGGGAGTTGCCGCCGTCGACGACGACGTCGTCGCCGGAGAGGTGTGGGGTCAGGCGGTCGAGGGTCTCGTCGACCGGGTCGCCGGCGGGGACCATCAGCCAGACCCGCCGCTCGTCGCCGAGGCGGTCCGCGAGGTCGGCGACCGAGTCCGCCGGCGTCGCGCCCGCCGCCGCCGCCGCGGCGGTCGCCTCCGGGTCGACGTCGTGTGCGACCACGTCGTGGTCCGCCGCGAGACAGCGGTCGACGACGATGCGGCCCATCCGCCCGAGTCCGACCACGCCGAGTTCCATACTCGGCGCTCCGCGCGCGCCGGCCTATCAGTTGCGGTCGCGGGAGCGAGTCTCGGAATCGTTACCACGGACGGGCGCGAGAGCGTGTTCGTGAGCGACCAACTGCTCTCTCGCGTGCTCGTTCCGGTCGCGACTGCCGCCGACGCCGCGGCCACCGTCGCGGCGCTGACCGCCCACGCCGGCGACCTCAACGCGGTCGTCGCGGTGACCGTCGTCGCCGGCGACGGGGCGCCGACCGAGGCGGAGCGCGACGAGGCGACCGACACCCTCGGTCGGGTGGTGACCGGACTTGCGGGCACCGGCGTCGACGTCGACACGCGGGTGCTCGGCGGGAGTATCGTCGAGGCGGTCGTCGAGGCCGCGGCGGCGGCGGAGGCGACAGCCGTCGTCTTCACGCCGCGCGAGGACCCCGGCCCGCTCGGCCGTCTGACCGGCGACACGACCGCGCGGCTGGTGCGCGAGAGCAGCCGGCCCGTCGTCGCGCTGCCGGCGCCGACCGGCGTCGACGACGGGTCGGCCTGACCCGGCGGGAGGGTTCAAGAGCCGGCGGTCCGACCGGGCGGTGTGGCCGACCACGACTACAGCCGGACGCCGTGGGGCGACCCGGACCCCGTCCGCGCCCACGCCGAGACGCTCGTCGACTGGAGCGCCCGCGTCGAGGCCGGCGACCGGGTCGTCGTCCGCGTGTCCGAGGGCGCCCACGACCTCGCCGTCGCCGTCGCGGCGTCGCTCGGCAGCCGCGGCGCGACACCCGTGTTCGTCTCCGGCTCCGACGAGGTGACTCGCGCGTACCTCCACGCCGCCGACGAGGCCGACCTCGCGGACCCCGCCGTCGACCACGAGCGGGCGCTGTACAGCCGCGCCGACGCCGTCCTGTCGCTCCGTGGCGGGCGAAACACCGCCGCGCGGGCCGACGTGCCGGACGCGACGCGCCGCGCTCACGTCCGGGGCCGCGCCGGCGTTCGCGAGGCCCGCTTCGAGACGGACTGGGTGTCGACGGTCCACCCGACCCGGGCGCTCGCCCAGCAGGCCGGGATGAGCTACGAGGCCTACCGCTCGTTCGTCTACGACGCCGTCCTGCGGGACTGGGCGGCGCTCGCCGACGAGATGGCGGGGCTGAAGGCGCGACTCGACGCCGCGAGCGAGGTCCGTATCGTCGACGACGGGGCCGACCTGACCCTCGACGTCTCCGACCGGGTCGCAGTCAACTCCGCCGCGAGCGTCGCGTACGACTCGCACAACCTGCCCAGCGGCGAGGTGTTCACCGCGCCGCTGAGCGCCGACGGCGTCGTGACGTTCGACGTGCCGATGACCGTCGACGGCCGGCGGGTGCGCGACGTGACCCTCCGGCTCGAGGACGGCGAGGTTGTCGACCACGACGCGGGCGAAGGCGGCGAGGCCGTGGCGTCGATCCTCGACACCGACGACGGGGCGCGGCGGCTCGGCGAACTCGGCGTCGGCGCGAACGAGGGGATCGACCGCCCGACCGACTCGATCCTGTTCGACGAGAAGATGGCGGGGACGGTCCACCTCGCGCTCGGCCGGGCCTACGACGCCTGCGTGCCCGACGGGTCGGGGAACGACAGCGCGGTCCACGTCGACCTGATCCGGCGGATGGGCGAGGGGTCGCGGCTGGAGTTCGACGGCGAGGTCGTCCAGCGCGACGGGACGTTCGTCTGACGGCCTACGACCGCCCGCGACGCCGGAGCGCGAGGGCGAGACAGGCACCAGCCGCGGGGAACGCCCCGAGCGCGAGGAAGGTCTCGTCGACGGCGACCACCGAGAGCAGGTAGCCCGAGACGGCGGCACCCGCCGCGCCGACGCCGAACGACGCGAGGTAGGTGTAGCCGTAGGAGAGCCCCCGACCGTCGGCGGGACTGTACTCCGCGATCGTCGCCTGGTAGAGCGGCTGGAGCGCGAAGAGCAGGACACCGAGGGCGACGCCGACGAGCAGGAGCGTCGGGAGACCGGCCCGTGCGGCCGGAACGAACCCGACGGCGACGCCGACGAGACCGACCAGGACGACGACCAGCCCCGTCGTCGGCGCCACCCGGTCGGAGGCCTTGCCGCCGGCGTACTGGCCGCCGATGCCGACCGCCAGCAGCCCGACGTAGACGTACGACGAGAGCGAGAACTCCTCGGCCAGCGGGCTGTCGGGCGGGAAGACGACCCCACCGACCGACGGGAGCACGCCCGCCAGCACGTCCGGGAGGAACGTCAGTATCCCGCGGTAGAACAGCCCGTTCATCATCACGACGCCGATCGCGAGCGAGAACCCGACGGTGAACAGCGCGCGGCTGTCGGCGACAACAGCCGAGAGCGAGCCGGCGGGGGCGTCCTCGACGCGCCTGCCGTCGGCCTCGACCGCCGCACGCTCGTCGAACTCCGCCGTGGCGGCGTAGGCGGCGGCGAGGAGCGCCGGGAGGACGAGCAGCCGCGTCACGACGCGCCAGTCGAAGGCGAGGAGCAGCAGCGCCGTGACCAGCGGTCCGAGCGCGATACCGACGTTGCCGGCCATCCCGTGGTAGGCGAAGCCGGTCCCGCGCTCCTCGACGCCCGTCGAGATGAGCGACAGACCCGAGGGGTGGTAGACGCTGGCCGCGACACCCCACGCCCCGAGAGCGACGGCGACCGTCGCCAGGCCGTCGGCGAAGCTCAGGAGCAGGAAGGACAGCCCCATCCCCACGAGACAGGCGAGGATGACCGTCCGCGACCCGATCCGGTCGGCGAGGACACCGCCGGGGAGTGCGCCGGCGCCGAACAGCCCGTAGCCCGCCGCGACGGCGGCACCGAGCGCCGCCGTCGAGACCGGGAACTCGGTCAGCCAGATGACGACCAGGATCGGGATCGACAGCTCGTAGGTGTGGACGAGGGCGTGCGAGACGCCGGTGAAGGCCACGACCGACCGGGAGTTGCCGTCCATACGGCGTGCTGAGCCGGGCAGGCGGGAGCGATAAGCGTTTTTACCCGCACGGGCCGGCGATCCCGCGTTTCGACGCGCTTTTCTCTCGTGTCCGCCACGTCGTGTGTATGGTCGAGTTCCAGGTCGCCGTCGCGGACCCCGAGACGGGCGACACCTACCAGCGGACGATAGACGGACAGGACGCGACCCGGTTCGTCGGCAGAGCGATCGGCGACGAGGTCGACGGCGGCGCCGTCGGCCTCGACGGGTTCACCGTCGAGATCACCGGCGGCTCCGACGAGACGGGCCGACCGATGCGCGACGACGTCCCCGGCACGGACCTGAAGGAGCTGCTCCTGACCGGCGGCGTCGGCTACGACCCCGAGCGCGACGGGGAGCGCCGGCGCGTCACCGTCCGGGGGCGCGAGGTGGGCGACACCACGGCACAGGTAAACGTCCGCGTCGTCGACGGCGACGACGTCGCCGCCGCGTACGGCGAGGACGAGGACGAGGCCTGACGCCGACGATGACGCGGCTGGCGAGCGACGGTGTCGAGTCGCATCGGGGGACGGTCGCACGCCACGGCGGCCCACGGTCGCGCCGCCTCCGCCTGCCCGACGACGCCGACGTCGCTGCCGGCGACCTCCTGCGGGTGACCGTCGACGGGCGCGACGGGTTCGCCCGCGTCGCCGCCGACGCCGAGGGTCGCTACCTCGGCGGCGTCTACGCGAACCGGCGGCTGGCCCGGACCGACGGGACGGACGACGACCGGCTCGCCGCGTGGCTGACAGACACCGGCGTCGGGCCGGGCGAGAGCGTCGCCGTCGACGTCCTCGACCCGGGTCACCACTACGGACTCCGGCAGCCCGGCGACCGGGTCGTCTACACGGTCTCGGAGCGCCGCGACGACTCGCTCGCGGCGATCGCAGAGCGCGTCGACGGCGACGGGTAGCCGCGAGACGAGAGGCCTTTAGCCTCGCCGGCGCTCTCGACGAGCATGGACGACGCCCGCGCCCGCGACGAGTTTCTCGCCGGCAGCCGACCCGACGAGGTTGCCCTGTTCGTCGCCGAGGCGGACGCCAGCCCGACGCTCGCCGAGCGCGGCGTCGAGACCGAGCGCGGCGTCCTCCTCGTCCTCCCGGGCGAGCGCGGGCGGGAAGCGTTCTCCGCGGGCACCGGCACGGACGCGATGGCGTTCGCCGGGCAGGCGATGAGCCGCGACGGTCGGGTGGCTCTGACGCTCGACAGCGGCGAGTGTCCGGAGGACAACGGCGAGGAGCGCCACGCCGTCCGGTTTCTGCTCGCGTTCGCGGAGGCAGAGAACCCGGAGGTCGGCGGGCAGTACGCCGAGGGCGACGTGATCCACGCCTACGCGAAGTGTGACTGCGGCGTCGCGTACGCCGACCGGTGGGTCGTCGGGGAGCGCGGCTAGGCCTCGGCGGCGTTCTCTCGTTCGCCGTCGGCCCCGTCGCCGTCGGCGCTGGCGTCTCCGGCCACGTTCTCGTTCGTCCCTGCCGTCTCGCCGGGCTCCGCCTCGTCGCCACCCTCGCTCTCCTCGACCCGTTCTGCCACCCGCTCGAACGCCGCGAGGATCACCCGTCGGGCCGCCCGCCCCTCGCTCGTCCAGTGGGCCGCGTAGTCGAGCATGTCGTCGTAGATCTCCGGCTTGCAGCCGGACGCCTTCGGGTGACCGCCGCCGTTTACCAGCGCCGCAACCTCGTGACACCGCTCGAACGTCTCGGAGCCGCGGAGCGACGCCGAGCCGGCGGGCTTGACCACGACGGCGGCGTCGGCGCCGGCCTCGCGGAGCGCCTCGGCGGCCTCGTTCTGCGAGCACCGACCGTAGGTGGTCGCGACGGTCCACGGGCCGACCTCGTGGGTCGTCGCGCGGTCGACGGCGGCGTCGACGAGCGCCTGCTTCTCCACCCGGCGCTCCGCGAGGTAGTCCTGGACCGTCTCGGGCAGGTCCGGGCCGTGTTCGCCGACGACCGCGAGGTACGCCTCGTCGTCTGCCCAGTGTGCGTAGTCCGCGAGGTCGTCGCTCCGCGGGTCCTCCTTCAGCCACAGGTCGTGGTCGCGGGTGACCGCGACGAGGTCGCGCAGGTGTGCGGAGAAGTCGCCGTCGAGCGAGCGCAACGTCACGTCCGCGGAGCACTCCTCGTCGCTCTCGCCGACGACGAGGTCGACGCCCGCCGACCGGACCGACGCCGCAACCGCCTCGTCCCACTGGTGGTGGTCGAACCACCGCACCGACCCCGCGCGCTCGACGAGTGCCGACAGGCTCTCGGCCACGTCGGCGTCGTCGTCCGGGCAGAGGTCACAGACGAACGTCTCGACGCCCGCCGGCGCGAACCGCGCGACGCGGTCGAGCGTCTCGCCGAGGTTGTATGGCCCGGCGCCGACGAGGGCGACCGCGGAGTCGGGGAGGCTGTCGTCCGTGCCGTCCTCCTCGTCGGTCAGCCGGCTGGCCAGTGCGTCCTCGGCGGCGGCGGCGTCGACGGCGGCGTCACGGGCGGCCCGCACCAGCGCGGCGCAGGCGAGGCCGTCCGCGTCCCGGTCGGCCACCACCACCGTCTCCGCGTCCGCGACCGCCTCGCGCGTCCGGCGCTCGGCGTACTCGTCGTCCAGCGAGTCCGGGTAGAAGAAGCCGGCTCCGGGGAGCTGTGACTTTCGCGCCGTCGACAGCGCCGCGTCGTCGATGAGTCGGTCGTCCATGCCGATCAGGGGGGCGCCGGGTGGAAAAGCCCGCTGCCCTACGGCTCGGTGCGGCGCACCGTCAGGACGGGAACTGACGCGCGCCGGACGACCCGCTCTGCGACGCTCCCGACCAGCAGGCGGTGCTCGCCGTGTCGTCCCCGCGTCCCCGTCGCGACGACGTCGGCGTCTGTCTCCCGGGCGTGGGCGACGACCTCGGCTGCGGGGTGGCCCTCGCGAACCGTGGTGGACACCGGAACGCCGCGCTCGGCGGCCCGGTGCCGGACGTCCGCGAGCGCCTCGTCGCCGGCCTCCTGGAGCGCGTTCCGCAGGTCGTCGCGCACCTGTTCGGGCGAGCCGTCGAGGTCGGCCGCGTCGAGGACGTACAGCGCCTCTGCCCGGGCGTCGAACCGCACCGCGAGGTCGACGGCGACGGCGACGGCTCGCCGGACGCTCTCCGAGCCGTCCGTCGCGACGAGCACCCGGTCGAAGTCGGGGAGCACGCCAGGGGGTTCGGGCGCCGTAGATTAAACCCCGCGACCGCCGCCCCGGCGGGGTTTTTGTTCCCCGGCGGCGGAGGACGACCGTGGACGTAGACCTCGTGCTCGCGGCGGTCGACGGCAGCCACGAGTCGACAGCCGCGGTCCGGTACGCCCTCGCCGTCGCCGACCGGTACGACGCGCGGGTCCACGCCGTCTACGTCGTCAACGAGGCCACGGTCGAGGCCGTCGGCGAAGACCGGGTGGACCCGGCGACCGTCCGGGACGAGACGGGTGGCTACCTCGACGACGTCGCCGCGCTCGCCGACGACGCCGGCGTCGCCTGCCGGACGTCGGTTACCTACGGCTTCTCGACGCGGGTCAAACACCGCCACCCGGGGAGTGTCGTCCTCGACCTCGCCGAGGCGCTCTCGGCGGCGTTCGTGGTCGTGCCGCGCGAGCCGGCGGGCGGCGACAGCCTCGAGCGCGCCGCCGAGTACGTCCTCGCGTACGCGAGTCAGCCCGTGCTCTCCGTCTGAGACGGGGCGAGACGCAGACACATCTCCAGTTCGAAGCTCTCGGCCTCGTCCGTCTCGAACCCAGTCTTTCGGTAGAGCGCGACTGCCGGCCCGTTCCACCGCTCGACCGTCAGCCACACGCGGTCCACGCCGGTGGCGGCGCCGTGGCCGAGCGCCGTCCGCAGGAGTTCGGTGCCGACCCCCGCGCCCTGGTACGCCTGGAGGACGAAGATGGCGAGTTCGTAGACGTCGCCGTCGGGGACGAGCGTGGCGTGGCCAACGGCTGCGTCCGTCGCGTCGGCGAACGCGACGACGTTTCGCGCGTCGTCGGTCAGGATCGCGTCGAGCCAGTCCGCGATCGCCGACTCGGTCGACGGCGGGATGCCCTGCGCGCGGTCGGCGGGGTCGAACGCGCGGTACATGTCGACCAGCGCCGACCGCGCCGTCTCGCAGCCGAGGTCCGTCCCGACGGCGCGGTAGCGGATCGTCCGCCGCTCGTCGTCGACGGCCTCGCGCGGCGGCGTCGGAAACGGCCCGGCGGGCTCGTCGGGGAACTCGCGCTCGCCGCCGCTCATCTGACGAGTGTCACCGTCACCGGCGCGTTCACGACGACGTACTGCGCGACGGCGCCGACCTGTACCTTCCCCATCGGGCTCCGCTCGCCGCCGCCGAGGACGATACGGTCGAACCCCTCGCGCTCTGCTAGCCCGACCAGGCCGCTGCCGGCGTCGCGCTCGACCCGCCGGACCTCGCCGTCGACGCCGTGGGAGACGAGCGCGTCGCGCACCCGCGCCTCGACGTCGTCGAGCGACGCGGCGTCGCCGTCGTCGAAGACGGCGACCGTCAGGTCGTCGCCCGTCTCGCGGGTCCGCGAGAGCGTTCGGTCCAGCGCGCGGGCCGACTCCGTCCGCCCGCCGACGCCGAGGAGCAGCTTCACACCCGGCCACACCGTCTCCCGGTCGAAAAACCTGCCGTCCGTCCGACGCGCGGCAGACACCGACGGAAGACTTTCGACAGACGGGCCGGAGAAGCAGGTATGGGAGCAGAGGGTGGTCCGACCGGCGAGAGCGGGGACGAGCGGCTCCCGCCGGACGTCCGGTCGTACGAGCGGTTCACCAAGATGGACGGCGCACAGTACGACCGGGTCAACGAGTTCATGCGTGACCGGACGTACATCACCGCCCGCGAGTGGGCGCTGGCGCGGCTCTGTGCCGACTTCCGGACCGAGACGGGCGTCGAGATGACGAAGATCGGCGAGAACCTGCCCGAACTCGTCCCGTTCATGACCGACACGTACACGCCACAGGCGGTCAACCAGGCCCGCGCGTCGTTCGAGGAGAAGGTGCGGATGGCCGGCGCGACCTTTCTCTACGGCGCGATGTCGGGCTTTTTCACCGCCGACGAGCTCGACGACCTGATGTACGAGGTGACCGAGACGGCGAAGTTCCTCCTCGAGGTGGAGGGCGTCGACCTCGCCGTCGCGGAGGAACTGGAGGCCGAGGACCGCATCTCCGCGGTGATGCGCGAGGTGCGCGAGGCGTCCGAGGAGCTCCGCGAGGAGGAGCAGGCGGCAGACTGAGCGGCCCGGCTGTCGCGCCGCTCCGGGGGCCGAGACGGCTGGCCTGTGGCGCTCCCGGCACGGCGGCTGTCAGTCGCGCCCGCCGCAGACGTTTCGTCCGCGGGCCGGGCCGAACCGCTCTGTCCCGCCCCGTCGCTCGTACGCGACCTCGCCGCGCAGGAGCGTCAGCGACGGGAAGACCCCCGGTCGGTCCTCGAACGGCGTCCAGCAACAGCGCGAGTGGAGGGCGTCGCCCCGAACCGGCCGCTTCGCCGACTCGTACAGGACGAC
Organism: Haloferacaceae archaeon; assembly: GCA_028274865.1. Taxonomy (GTDB): domain Archaea; phylum Halobacteriota; class Halobacteria; order Halobacteriales; family Haloferacaceae; genus A07HB70. The sequence goes on from JAQCMY010000008.1 coordinate 9,371, forward strand.
GTCGGCGTCGGCCCCCGGCGCGATACGGCCCTTCGACGGCAGGCCGAGGCGGTCGGCGGGCGCCCGTGCCGCTGCCTCGCGGACCCGGTCGACGGTCAGCGGGTCGGTCTCGTCGCGGGCGCGGGCGAGCAGGAGCGGAACCATCGTCTCGACGCCGGGGACGCCGCTCGGCGCCGACCAGACGCCCGCGTCCTTCTCCGCGCGGGTGTGTGGCGCGTGGTCGGTCGCGACGACGTCGACCCGCCCGTCGACGAGTCGCTCGTACAGCGCGGCGCGGCGCGCGGGCGAGCGCAGCGGCGGGTTCATCCGCCCGAGCGTCCCGAGGTCGTCGAGGGCAGACCGGTCGAGCAGGAGGTGGTGGGGCGTCGCCTCGCAGGTGTGGCGCGTGCCGGCGACGAGGTCGACCGCCTCCGGCGTCGACGTGTGCGCGACGTGGAGCCGCGCGCCGACGGCGTCGGCGAGTTCGAGCGCCCGCTCGACGGCGGCGACCTCGGCCTCGGCGGTCCGGTATGCGCTCCACGCGTCCGGGTCCGACCGGTCGCGGGCGTCGTCGTCGAACAGCGCCGCGTCCTCGGCGTGGACCGTCACGAGCGTCGCTGCCGCGGCGGCGCGTGAGAGCGCCGTCCGGAAGGCCGCCTCGTCGACGCCCATGTCGCCCGTCGAGTCCGCGAGGAACACCTCGCCGAGCGCACAGAGCGGCCGGTCGAACAGTTCGTCCGGCTCCCAGTCGGCGGTCACGCCGCCGTTGATGCCGTAGTCGACGGCGGCGGCGCGGGCCAGCCGCGCCTTCCGGTCGAACGCCGCGCCCGTCGTCGTCGGCGGGGCGGTGTTCGGCTGGTCGACAGCCGTCGTCACCCCGCCCGCGGCGGCGCTCCGCGACCCAGTGCCCCACGTCTCCTTCCGTGCGAACCCCGGCTCCCGGAAGTGGACGTGGGCGTCGACGGCGCCCGGGAGCAGGAGGCGCCCGTCCGCGTCGACGACCCGTTCGCCGTCGCCAGGCGACAGGGCTACTTCGACGGCCGCCACCCGGTCGTCCGTGATCCGCACGTCGCGGCGCCTGCCGTCACCGAGCGTCGCGTCGACCACGAGCATACCCGGCGGTCGGCGGGGCGGGACTTTACTCCCGGTCCTCGGCGAGAGAGCTAAGCCGGTCGCGGGAGACGCTCCGGCGTGACCTACCGCTGTGACGGCTGTGGCGCGCCGCTCGGCGCGCGCGAGGACCTCGACCGCGAGTCGGGGGTCACCGGGCGGTCGTGGGCGTGTACGTACTGCGGGGTCGACGTGCCGACGCGGGTGGCGGAACGGCTCCAGCACCGGCGGGACGGGTCGCCGACCGACCGGCGGTGAGGGCGGTCAGGCCGTCTCGCCCGCCGGCACCGCGATGCGGCGGAACACCTCGGCCGGGACGCGCGCGCGACCGGGCGACGCGACCGCCGCAGTCGCCCGGTTCGCGCCGGCGTCGAACGCCAGCGTGTACTCGTGCCAGTCGCCGAACCGCGCCGTCGCGTCGAGAATCTCGCGCTCGTCGAACCCGACGTCCCGGTCCGTCACCACCACCGTCTCCGGCGACGGGCCGTCCGGACCACGGAGCACCATCTCGACCGGCGCCCGGGGACCGAACCTGTCGGTGACGCTCAGCACGTCGCCCTCGTCCAGCGTCGCCGTCGCCTCGACTACCTCGTACCTGTCCGGCTTCATCTGGACAGACAGTCACGTTCGTAGCCGTAAGTATCCTTTTCGACACGAAC
>JAQCMY010000009.1 GCA_028274865.1 Haloferacaceae archaeon
CGGAGCGTCCCGTCGCCGACGAGCGTCGCGGTCGCGGACTGGGCGTCGACCCGCGCGTCGTCCGGGAGCGACGCGGTCCCGTCGAGCGACAGCCCACGACCCGGAAAGACGGTGTCGAACCCCTCGTGGAACTCCCGGAACCGGTCGACCTGGACCTGAACCTCGCCGTCGAGGTATCGCACCTGGACGTCGCTCCGCTCCGCGCCGGGGACGTCGAAGACGACGAGGTAGGCGTCGTCGGACTCCAGCAGGTCGTGTGCGAGCGGTCGCTTCTCCTGGACGCGGCTCATCCCGCGGCCGACACGCTCCAGCACCGCCGCGGCGGCGCTCTCGCCGAACTCTCGAAGCCCGCTCACGCGCGATCCCTCCGTCGGTCGTCTGCGTCGGTGATCATCGTGGCGGGTTCGGGCGGCACGACAGTTATATTCAGCGACAGCGGGGCACAGCACGCCGGACCTGACGGCGTCGGCGGCTACAGCTCGATCTCGTCCAGCTCTGTCCCGCCACAGGCCGGGCAGACGAGGTCGGGGACCGAGTGGTCGTCGGGGACGTCGTAGGTGTAGTGATTCTCGAACATGTCGAGGAAGCAGTCGTCGTCGAGACACGTGACCTCGGTCGTCGGTGGCATACCCGTAGAACGGGAAGGGCGACTAATCAACATTAGCCTTCCGAGCGGTGAGCTGTCGGTCGCCCGAGTCGAGGACGACGACTCGCTCGCGTAGCCGGGCTCGCGGGCGCTCTGGCCCGACCGAGCCGGAGGCTGACGCCCGGCGTCGGGAGACTCCGTGGGCCGTCCTAAAACGGGGTCGGACCGGCCCTGCCCGGAGGCCGGCGGCAGAGCGCGTGGAAGCGCGTCGACCACGGCGGAACCGTCGAGTGTGCGCGGCCCGGAGGCGGTCCGTGGACCACCCGGACCGGGTCGTCGGCGTCGACTTCAGCGGCGCGCGCGACGCCCGCGAGAACGTCTGGATCGCGGAGTGCGAGCGCCGAGACGGGACGCTCCGGCTGACCGGACTCGCGCCGGCACACGAGCGACTCGACCCGTCCGGCGCCGACCCGGAGGCGACGGCAGCGGCGCTCGCCGGGTTCCTGCGCGGTCGGTCCGGCGCCGCGGGCCTGGACGTCCCGTTCTCACTGCCGGCTCCCGTCGCGCGTGGACTCGGTGCCGGAACGTGGCGCGAACTCCTCGAGGTGGTCGCCGGCTTCGACGACGCGTCGGCGTTCGACACGGCGTGCCAGCGGGCGACGCCTGGCGACCGCACGTACGCCCGCCGGGCGACCGACGCCGCCCACGGCTCGTTCTCGCCGTACCACTTCTTCGTGAAGCGACAGACGTACGCCGGAATGACCGACGTCCTCCGGCCGCTCGTCGCCGGCGGCGACGCGCGGGTCCTGCCGATGGACCTCGACGTGGCGCGCGACGGCGACCGGCTGCGCCTGCTCGAGACGTACCCCGCCGCCGTCTTCGACGGACTGGGACTCCACCGCGAGGAGTACAAGGGGACGGGCAGCCGCGAGCGCGAGCGCCGGGGCGCGAACCTCGCGGGGCTCCGCAGCCGGGTGTCGGTCCCCGACCGGCTCGCGGACCGCGCGCTCGCCGACACGGACGGGGACGCGCTGGACGCCCTCGCGGCAGCCGTCGGAACCGCACGGGCGTTCGAGGCCGACCTGACGCCCGTGACGCCAGAGCCGCGGCTGGAGGGAGCGATCTACCCGCTCGCGGACGGCCAGTCGGCCGGCGGACCGCACGATACTTAGCCGAGCGACGGCGACGTGTGGTCGTGAGAGACCCCGCAGACGTCACCGTGACCGTCGTCGACGGCTACGTCGACGAGCCTGCCCACTTCGGGGTCCCCCCGTACATCTCGACGTACCCGCGCTACACCGCCGGCGCACTCGTCGACGCCGGCGTGCCGCGCGGGTCGATCACCTACCACACGATCGACGCCCTGCGCGACGACCGGTCGCGGTGGCGCGACGTGGCCGACGCCGACCTCGTCGTCTACACCGGCGGGATGACCGTCCCGGGCAAGTACGTCGGCGGGACACCCGCGGAGCCGGACGAGGCCCGCGAGATCGCCTGGACCGCCGACGGGACGACGCTGCTCGGCGGCCCGGTCCGGTTCGGCGTCGGCGAGGAGAACGTCGGCGCACAGGACATGGAGCGAGACGACCTCGACTACGACTTCGTGGCGATGGCGGACGTCGAGGCCGCGGCGTACGACCTGGTCCACGGCGGGCTGGAGGGGTTCGACGACCGCTACCGCGACTACGACGAGGTGGCGCGGTGGGCGCGCGAGGGCGCGTTCGTCGTCGAACAGCATCCGAACTACCCGGACTACCTCATCGCCGAACTGGAGACCTCCCGGGGCTGTGCGTACCGCTGCTCGTTCTGTACGGAGCCGATGTACGGCGACCCGGGCTTTCGCGACCCGACGGCGGTCGTCGACGAGGTGGACGCGCTCTCGGACCACGGACTCCGCCACTTCCGGATCGGTCGGCAGGCCGACATCCTCGCGTTCGGCGGCGACGGCGAGGCGCCGAACCCGGACGCACTCCGGGAGCTCTACGGCGGTATCCGCTCGGCGGCGCCGGAGCTCGAGACACTCCACCTCGACAATATGAATCCGGTGACGATCGTCGACTACCCGGAGCGGTCGCGTGCGGGCATCGAGATAATCGCCGACCACAACACGGCCGGTGACACCGCCGCGTTCGGCCTCGAGTCCGCCGACCCCGTCGTCCAGGCGGAGAACAACCTCCTCGTCACCGCCGAGGAGTGCCTCGAGGCGGTCCGGGTAGTAAACGAGGCAGCCGGGTGGCGACCCGGCGAGGACCGCGCGGCGGCGCCGACGTACGGGGACGGGGCAGCGCGGCGCCTCCCGAAGCTCCTTCCGGGGATCAACCTCGTCCACGGCCTCGAGGGCGAGCGCGCGGAGACGTTCGAGCACAACCGCGCCTTCCTCGACAGCGTCCTCGACGCGGGACTGCTCCTCCGTCGGGTGAACATCCGGCAGGTGATGGCGTTCGAGGGGACGGAGATGGCCGAGACGGGCGCACGCCTCGCCCGAGAACACAAAACGCAGTTCAAGCAGTACAAACGGGCGGTCCGGGAGGAGGTGGACCGCCCGATGCTGGAACGGGTCACGCCGCCGGGGACGGTGCTGCCCGACGTCCACGCAGAGTACCACCAGGACGGCAAGACGTTCGGGCGACAGCTCGGTACGTACCCCCTGCTGGTGGCGGTCCCGGGCGAACGGCCGCTCGGGGAGCGGTTCGACGCAGCCGTCGTCGACTGGGGCTACCGGTCGGTGACTGGCGTTCCCTACCCGCTCGACCTCAACGCGGCGACGCTCGACGAACTGCGCGCAGTTCCGGGCGTCGGGCGCGACCGCGCGGCGAACATCGTCGTCTCGCGGCCCCACGAGCGGGTGCCGCGGTTCGACGGCGTCGCACTCGACCGGTTCGCGACCGTCTAGCCGACGACGTCGCCGACGGCGAAGTTCGACTTGACCTCGCGCACCTCGACTTTCACCTGCTCGCCGACCTCGGTGTCGGGGACGATAATCACGTAGCCGCGCTCGACGCGGGCGATGCCGTCGCCCTGCTTGCCGATATCCTCGATTTCGACGTACCTGACTTCGCCGACCTCGACGGGGGGTTGTGGCTCGTCCGACGGCGGGGCGGACGTCGACTCGTCGCCGGCGTCGGCGGGCACCGCGCCGTCGGCGGGCGCCGCGCCGTCGCGGGCGATGAGCGCGACGCGGTAGGTGCCGTCCGCCTCGACCGCTCCGGTCTCGACCTCCCGGCGCGGCACCTCGACGACGTAGTGGTCGTCCTCGGCACGGACCTCGGCGCTGAACAGACAGAGGAGTCGTCTGGAGATCTCCACAGTGTCTCTCCGGCAGACACGGCGACTGGTAAAGCGTTCCGGCGCGTCAGCCCTCGAACGGCGTTCCGTCCGGGCGCTTCTGGCCCTCGGAGTCGTGGACGACGACGCCGTCGGTGTCGACGGGACGGTAGCGGTCCCGGACCGCGACCGCCTCCGCCAGTTCCCGAACCGCCCGCTCCTTTAGCGCCTCGGCCAGCGCCACGGCGTCCTCGCGCGAGATGTCCCGCCCGAGGCCCTCGCACTCGTGGGCGCGGACCTGTCCCTGCCGGTCGACGGCCCCACCCATCGGCTGGCCGACGCCGGTCGCGTCCGTGGCGTCCTCGGCGTCCAGCACCACGCTGAACGGGTAGGTCCGACAGATGAGCGGGCGGTCGCCGTGGACGGTACAGCGGCCCTCTGTGTCACCGTCGTCGCCCGCCTCCTCGGCGTAGAACGCACAGTCGCCGCAGTCGTCGGCCGCGAGCGCCCACTCGAACGTCTCGCCGGCGCCGTCCGCGAGGCCGTACGGCATCGGTCGGGCGACGTCGCGCCAGTCGTAGTCACCCGCCGCCTGAATCTCGCGCACCTCGTCCGGAAAGACCGTCGCGGTGTGTGGCTCGCCGTCCGGGTCTCGGTCGCCGTCGTCGTCGAGATAGCCCTTGCAGCAGGCGCCACAGCGCGTACACTCGAAGCCGAGCGACTCGACGGCGTCGGCCAGGGCCGAGACGTCCAGGGCACGGGCGCGAGCGAGGTCGGCCTCCAGCGAGCGGGCGTCCACGACGGTGATAGGGAGCGGAGAGCGAAAAGCCCCTAGGCGGGCCGGACCGTCTCGGCTGCGGGCTCCCACCGGACCCGTCCCTCTGCGGCGAGTTTCTCGACGTGCGCGACGACGGTGGCGCGGGCCTGCGCCCGGACGCCAGTCAGGTCGACGTCGTAGGCCCGGGCGAGAACCGCGTCGGGGTCGCCCGCGCCGGCGCGGACCGCCGCGAGCACCCGGCGTTCGCGCTCGCGCCGGTGGTCGTAGAGGCGGTCGAGCGCCGCGACCGGGTCGTCGACGACGGGGCCGTGGCCGGGAGACAGGCGGGCAGGACGGCGGAGCCGGAGGCGCCGGAGCGAGCGGAGATACGCCCGCAGGTCGCCGTCCGGCGCGGCGACGGCGACGCTCCCGTCGGCCCGCGCGAGGTCGCCACAGGCCGCGCCCGCGTCCGTCAGGAAGGCGAGGTGGTCGGGCGCGTGACCGGGCGTCGCGAGGACGCGCGCGCCGGCGACACAGTCGCCCTCCGCGAGGGTCCGGTCCGGGTCGACGCCGGTCGCCGTTCGGAACCGGCCGGCGTGGCCGCGGGCGGCCCAGACGGTCGCGTCGGCGGCGTGGGCGGCGACGGCGCCGGCGTGGTCCGGGTGTGCGTGTGTGACGGCGACGTGGTCTACGTCGACGCCGGCGAGGGCGTCGTCGAGCGCCGGCCCGTCGACGCCGGGGTCGACGAGGAGCGTGTCGTCGCCGTCGTCGTGGAGGTAGGCGTTCACCCGACCGGTCGGGACGCCGTCGCGAGGGAGCGGGACGCGGCGCACGGCGGAGAAAGCGGCGGCGACGACTTCAACGCCGTGGGCGGCATCCGCCACGGTTTTGAGGGACCGTCGCGCGGGTCGGACCACGTGAAAGGGAGAGAGTGGTATCAGGCCGACGACGTCGCCGCCGAGTACGAGGAGAAGCGGTTCTCGCGCGGCGGACGGCTCATCGACCGGCGCGAGAAGCGGGCCGTGCTGGACGTGCTGGCGCCGGTCGAGGGGCGAGAGGTGCTCGAGATCGCCTGTGGCACGGGTCGGTTCACCGTCGCGCTGGCCGAGCGAGACGCCGAGGTGGTCGGCCTCGACATCTCCGCCGAGATGCTCGCGCAGGGGCGCGAGAAGGCCCGCCGTGCCGGGCGGTCGGTCGAGTTCCTCCGCGGCGACGCCGGACGGCTGCCGTTTCCGGACGACAGCTTCGACGCCGTCTTCGCCATGCGCTTTTTCCACCTCGCGGACACCCCGGCTGCATACCTCTCGGAGATGGCCCGGGTCGCCCGCGAGCAGGTGTTTTTCGACACGTTCAACGCGGCGAGCGCCCGGAGCATCTACAACTGGGCGCTCCCGATGGGCTCGCGGCTGTACAGCAGCGGCGAGGTGGCCGGCCTGTTCACGGACGTGGACCTGGAGTTGCGGACCGCCGACCACGACTTCGTACTCCCCTTCGGCTTCTACCGGCAGGTGCCGAACCGCGTCGCCGACGGGGTCCGGGACGTCGACCTCGCCGTCGGCCGGACTGGCGTCGGCAGCCGTCTCGCGTCGGTGTCGTACTGGGACGCGCGGGTGACAGACGGGAGCGGAGAGAGCGAACCGTTTTAACCCGGTCTTGCCAAGATCAGATATGGACGTGTCGGTGGTCGTTCCCACGCTGAACGGGCGCGACTGCCTCGCGAGTGCTCTCGACTCGCTCGCGGTCCGTGCCCCGGACGCGGAGGTAGTGGTCGTCAACGGTCCCTCCGCGGACGGGACGAGCGGGATGGTCCGCGACCGTGACGACGTGGACGTCCTCGTCGAGATGGCCACCCGCACGCTGAACGTCGCTCGGAACGCCGGCATCGAGGCCGCGACGGGCGACGTCGTCGCCTTCCTCGGTCACGACCTCGTCGCCGAGTCGGGCTGGATAGACGCCGTCCGCGAGACGCTGGCCGCGTCCGGGGCCGACGCCGTCGCCGGACCGTGCCGGCACCGCCTGCGCGCCGGCGTCACGGTCGTCGAGCGCGAGTCGTCGGACCTAGCCGACGGCGACGTCGCCTTCTTCGACGGCGGTAACGCCGCGTTTCGCGACTCGGCGCTCCGGGCCGCCGACGGCTTCGACGAGTACATGGAGACCGGCGGGGCCCGCGACCTCGCGCACCGCCTCGGCGCGATGGGCCGGCGGGTCGAGTGGACGGAGGCGATGGCCGCGACCCACGAGTACGAGGCCGACGGCGGGCAGACCGACCGGGACTGGGGCTGGAAGTACCGCGCGCTCTCGTATCGCCTGGTCAAGAACTACGGCCTCCGGCCCGCCGTCGCGACGACGACAGTTCGGGAGGCGCTGGCCGACGCCCGCACGACGTTCACCGACGTGGTGCGGGGCGACGGACGCCCGACGGCGTGGGTCGGGAACGGGCGTGACGTCGTCGTCGGTGCCCTCACCGGCGCGTCGGACGCGCTCGTCGCCCGCGGTCGGGACCGCTCGCCGGCGCGTAATCCGCACGGCCTCTCGGCGCGTGGCGACCGCGCGGTCGCCGTCTACGACCGGCGGTAGCTCACTCGTCCGACGCCAGGCCGGGCACGACCCGCGCCGGGTTGTCGGTCACGACCCGCCGGAGCAGGTTCTCGGGCACGTCGAGCGTCCGCGCCGCCGTCACCGCGACGCTCGGGTGGGGGTCCGGCGCGCCGCTCCCGAACGCCACCCGGTCGGGGTGTGCCTGGACCGCCCGCTCGACGACGTCGCGGTACGGGACGCGGGCGGTTCCGAGCCACAGGTTCTCGTGGTCGTCTAAGAGTTCGACCGCCCGCTCCATCGACGGCCGGTCGAGCGGGTAGCCGCCCACGCTCTCCAGCACCGTCGGAACGCCGCGGTCGGCGAACGCCTCGGCTGCCGCCTCCGGCGAGAACCCCGGCCCGGCGCGGACGAGCGCCGGGAGGCCCGTCTCCGCGAGCGCGTCGACCGTCGTGACGTCCGGCAGGCCGTCGCGGGCTGGGGCCAGCCGGACGGCGTGGAAGCGGTCGTCGTAGGCAACCGACCGGACGTCGTCTGGACCGGGGTGGTGGTCGGCGCGCGAGGCCGCGAGGTTGCGGACCCGCGCCGCCGCCGACTCGTCCGGGTCGCGGGGACCGGCGAGGCGTGCGACGGCGAGAAACGGGCGCGCGACGGCGCGGCGCGCGACGGCGTTGTTCGCCCGGAGATACGTCGTCGGGTCGCCCGGCGGCGGCGCGACGGCGGCGCGCACCACGCCCGCCGCGTGACACTCGCGCTCCAGCCGCTCGGCGGACGTCGGGCGGCCCTCGCCCTCGTCGGGCGCGAGCGTGACGTTCAGGTCGAGCACGCGGAGGTCGTGCTCGGCGGACAGCATCGTCTCGCGGCTCGGCCGGCAGGCGCTTAACTCTCCGGTCGCTCGACCACGACCCGGACCGCGTCGCCAGCGGCCAGTCCGAAGGCCTCGTCACCCCGGCCCTCCCTGACGTCGCACTCGACGTACCCGTGGCTCCCGGTCGTCACCAGCCGGTCGCCCGGGTCGACGGCCCCGAACGTCCGTACTGCGGGCGCGGACGTCCCGTCGACGGTGACACGGGCGGCGTCGTCGATGGCGGCCCCGGGGACGTTCGTGATGGCGTTCCCGAAGTCGTCGACGGCGAACACCTCGCCGCGCCACGCGTCGCCCTCCCGCGTCGCTGCCGGGAGCGTGAGGTCGACGGGGTCGGTCCGCGAGAGCCGACCGGTCTCGCGGAGCGCCGCCAGGCCCTCCTCGTGGACGGCGGCGGCGAGCGGCGCGAACACGTCGCGACCGTGGAACGTCGCGGAGGCGGGGTCGGCGACTGCGGCGGCGAAGGCGACGGGCGGGTCGTCGGCGAGCGCGCGGGCCGCGGGCACGAGGAGGCCGTTGTCCGGGCCGACGAGGCGGTGTTCGCCGGCCCGGACGACGAGGGCGTCGCGGTCGGTGCCCACGCCGGGGTCGACGACGGCGAGGTGGACGGCGGGCGGGAACTCGGGCAGGACAAAGCGGAGCCAGAACGCGCTCTCGCGGACGTCCTGTCGCGGCAGGTCGTGGGCCACGTCCCGGAGACGGGCGCTGCTCTCGCGGGCGAGGACGCCGCGCATCGCGGCTGGGTACGGCGAGCCGAAGTCGGAGGCGAGGGTGATCATCTACGCGCCGTTCGTGTCCGTCTCGCCCACCTGTCGGATGCGCTCGACGCCGTTTATCTCCTCGACGACGCCGACGACGGAGTCCGGGAGGTGTGCGCGCCAGTCGTCGCCGGCGGCCATCCGCTGGCGGATCTCGGCCCCCTCCAGCACCTCGCGGCGGAACATCGGCGACTGGTGGACCTCGACGCCGGCCTCCTCGAACAGGCGGACGACGAGCGGGTTGTTCGAGTACGCGACGTCGAAGTCGGGTGACATCGAGCGGACGTGGGCGACCCAGACGGCGTTGCGGTCCAGGTCCTCGATCGGGACGACGTAGGTCGGGAGGTCGAACTCCCGGACGGCCTTCGTCGCCATCATCACGCGTTCGCCCGCGGTGAACGGGTTGTGCGAGGTGTGCGAGTCGTCGGCGCTGCCGACGCCGAGGACGAGTTCGTCCACCTCCTCGCGGATGGCCGACACCATGTGGTGGTGGCCGTCGTGGTACGGCTGGAACCGCCCGATGTAGAACCCACGCATAGGCGACGGGTGGGCCCCCGTCATTTATAAATCCAGCGAGCAGCCGAAGGTGGCGAGAAACCCGACGACACCGCCTCTGTCGCCGGTTCTCGCGACTCCAGTCGGGGGTGCCGTCGGGAGAAAGTATATGAACGCCGCGGCCCTCTCTCTTGCCACGCAGGTTGTTCTATGAGCAAGGACAGGGAAAACCACGACGACCCCGCCGACGGCCTCGGTGACCGGCCGGCCGCTCCCGACCCACCGGTCGAGGAGCAGCCGCCAGAGGACGAGGACGAACGTCAGGGGACGATAGAGGACCTCGGAAGCGACGTCGAGGTCAGCGCAGAGTTCGACGAGGACGCCGAGGACGGACTGCTCGGCGGGCTCCTCATCGACTCGACCGCCGACATCGAGGTGCCAGACCGACTCGTCGACCAGGTGATCGGCCAAGAGCACGCCCGCGACGTGGTGATGAAGGCCGCGAAACAGCGCCGTCACGTCATGATGATCGGGTCGCCCGGGACGGGCAAGTCGATGCTCGCGAAGGCGATGTCCGAACTCCTCCCGAAGGAGGAGCTCCAGGACGTGCTGGTCTACCACAACCCGGACGACGGCAACGCGCCGAAGGTCCGTACCGTCCCCGCGGGGAAGGGAGAACAGATCGTCGAGGCACACAAAGAGGAGGCCCGCAAGCGCAACCAGATGCGCTCGTTCCTCATGTGGATCATCATCGCGGTGGTGCTCGGCTACTCGCTGATCATCGCCGGGCAGATCCTGCTGGGCATCCTCGCAGCCGGGGTCATCTACCTCGCGTTCCGCTACGGGTCGCGCGGGTCGGACTCGATGATTCCGAACCTCATCGTCAACAACGCCGACACGAAGACCGCACCGTTCGAGGACGCGACCGGCGCCCACGCCGGTGCGCTGCTGGGCGACGTCCGCCACGATCCGTTCCAGTCGGGCGGGATGGAGACGCCGAGCCACGACCGTGTCGAGCCCGGCGCCATTCACAAGTCCAACAAGGGCGTGCTGTACGTCGACGAGATCAACACGCTCGACATCCGGTCCCAGCAGAAGCTGATGACCGCGATTCAGGAGGGCGAGTTCGGCATCACCGGCCAGTCCGAGCGCTCCTCCGGCGCGATGGTCCAGACCGAACCCGTCCCGACGGACTTCGTGATGGTCGCCGCCGGCAACCTCGACGCGATGGAGAACATGCACCCGGCGCTACGCTCGCGGATCAAGGGCTACGGCTACGAGGTGTACATGGACGACACGATCGAGGACACGCCGGAGATGCGCCGGAAGTACTCCCGGTTCGTCGCCCAGGAGGTGGCGAAAGACGGGCGGCTCCCGCACTTCACCAACGACGCGATCGAGGAGGTCATCCTCGAGGCCCGCCGGCGCGCCGGTCGGAAGGGCCACCTGACCCTCGAGCTGCGGAACCTCGGCGGCCTCGTCCGGGTCGCGGGCGACATCGCCCGTGGCGAGAGCGCCGACCGGACGGGCCGCGAACACGTCCTCCAGGCGAAGGGCCGCTCGCGGTCTATCGAGCAGCAGCTGGCCGACGAGTACATCGAGCGCCGGAAGGACTACGAACTCCAGCTCGCCGACGGCCACGTCGTCGGCCGGGTCAACGGCCTCGCGGTGATGGGCGAGGACTCCGGTATCGTCCTGCCCGTGATGGCCGAGGTCACGCCGTCGCAGGGCCCGGGCGAGGTGATCGCGACGGGCCAGCTGAAGGAGATGGCACAGGAGGCCGTCTCGAACGTCTCTGCCATCATCAAGAAGTTCTCCGACGAGGACATCACGGAGCAGGACATCCACATCCAGTTCGTCCAGACAGGCCAGCAGGGCGTCGACGGCGACTCCGCCTCTATCACCGTCGCCACCGCCGTCATCTCCGCGCTAGAGGGTGTCGGCGTCGACCAGAGTCTCGCGATGACCGGCTCCCTGTCCGTCCGTGGCGACGTTCTGCCCGTCGGCGGGGTGACGCACAAGATCGAGGCCGCGGCCAAGACCGGCTGCGACCGCGTCATCATCCCGCAGGCGAACCTCCAGGACGTGATGATCGAGGACGAGTACGAAGAGATGATCGAGATCATCCCGGTCAGCCACATCAGCGAGGTGCTGGACGTGGCGCTCGAGGGCGAGGCCGAGAAGGACTCGCTCGTCGACCGGCTCAAGCAGATCACCGGCTCGGCGCTGGAGAGCGGGCCGCGCGGCGGCGCGAACCCCAGCCCCCAGTGAGGTGACCGACTGGTCGGCCTTCGCCGGCGTCGCCGGCGTCGTGCTGACCGTTCTTCTCGCGCTCGCGCGTCTCTCGCAGGGCGCCGTTCCGGGAGGCTCGACCGCGGAGCCGACGGCTCGCGGGACCGACCGGACGGCGACAGACGACGCCGAGGGACCGCAGCCGTCGGAGCGTTCGGACGACGGGCCCGTCGCGCCGACGCCGGAACTCGGCCCGGTCGTCCTCCTCGCGAACGTCGCCGTCTCGCAGGGCACCCTCGGCGTCCTCCTCGTCTTCGCCGCGTGGTGGACGGCGGTGCCCGCGTCGGCGCTCGGTCTCGACCCCGCGGCGTTCGCGCCCGTCCCGCTGGCCGCCGGCGCGGCGGCGGGCGGCGCGCTCTACCTCGCGAACGAGACTGCCGCGACGGTCGGTCGGCGGTACGGTGTCGAGGGCGCCGAGGCGTTCCGCGCGGCGCTCGCGCCGGAGAGCCGGCGCGGGTGGGTCGTCCTCCTCGTCGTCGTTCTCCCCGTCGTCGCGGCGTTCGAGGAGCTGCTGTTCCGGGGCGCACTCGTCGGCGCGCTCTCGGTCGGGTTCGGCGTCTCGCCGTGGCTCCTCGCCGGGCTCTCCTCTGTCGCGTTCGCCGCCGGCCACGGCGCGCAGGGGCGACTCGGCGTCGTCGTCACCGGCGTCCTGGGGTTCGCGCTGGCGGCAGTGTTCGTCCTCACGGGCAGCCTCGCGGCTGCCGTCGTCGCGCACTACTTAGTGAACGCCCTGGAGTTCGTCGTCAACGAGCGGTAGGTCGAGCCGGTCCGGCCGGCTACTGCCGCGCCTCCGCGTCCCGTAGTCGCTCCGCAGCCGCGGGCGGTGTCGCCCACTCGCCCTCGACGCGGTGGTCCGGAACGAACGGCGGGACGGGGTTCTCGCGGAGCGCACGGCGGACAGTCCGGACGTCGTCCGCGTCGTCCGGGTCGAGGTGGGCCATCCGCGCGACCTGCTCGAGCGACGCCCGCTCGCCCGGCGGGACCTGTCGGACCGCCTCGAGGACGCTCCGCCGGTCTGTCGACACCGTCAGCGCGACGTCGACGGTCCGGAGGTCCGGGTCGCCCGCCAGCGTGCGCCCGACGGCGTCGAGAACGGGGTGGTCCGGGTCGGCGTCGTCCGGGACCGCGTCCGGAAACGAGGCGCTGATCACCTTCGCCGAGGCGACACCGAC
>JAQCMY010000021.1 GCA_028274865.1 Haloferacaceae archaeon
TGACTCCAGAGGCCACGCCCGGTGACGAACTCCAGACTGATATACCGAGCCGCCGTCTGATCAACGGTCGGCGACGACGACCCTCTGGAGGACCGAGGCAGACCGGAGATATCAGTCAATCGGGGGTTCAAATCCCTCCAACCCCATACTGTCGTTAAATCCCGACAGCGACAGTGAGCCGCCGATCTTGCGAGTTCTGCGGCGACAGGATAACCGCAGCACCTGTCAGGTATTCTGTACTGCCCGACGGGGGGTGTCGGACACGACCCGGGCATACGACACATAGACCGATACGGACACGTATCAGACGGTTCCGGAGGCAGGCGCCGAACCGTCGGCGCGGATCCCGTCTGTCCCGAGGAACTACGTGGATTGCTGGCGACGGCGCCGTGTACGAGTGGCGAAATAACACTCCCCGAGACAGACGGTCAGAGCGGCGGAGAAGCGACGTACGCCGATAGGCTCGACACCCTCGAGGGGAAGCGGCTCGCGTACGTCGACTGGGGGAAAGCAAACGGCGACCGGCTCTACGAGGAGTTCGAGCGGATTCTGACGGAGGGGTTCGGCGTCGAGGCGCTCGACTACTACCTGAAGCCGACGCCCTCGAGTCCGATACCCCGGGAGACGCTCGAGGAGATCTACGAGTCCGACGCCGAGGGCGTCGTCTTGGCCATCGCCGACTGCGGGTCGTGCAACTCCTCGATCGCCGTCGACGCCGTAACGCTCGAGGAGCAGAACATCCCGACGGTGCAGGTAATCACGGACAAGTTCCTCGGCCTCAACACCAAGATATCCGGGAGCCACGGCTACGACAAGCTCCCGCTCATCACCCTCGACCACCCCACGCGGTACCTGGGCGAAGACGACGTCCACGACATCGCCGAACGCATCACGTGGACCGTCCACGAGATTCTGACCTGCGAGGAGTGTCTCCTCGGCCCCGAGACGGGCGAGACGGCTGCCGAGGGAACGTAGGTCCATGGGCGTGCAGGTTTCGAGCGACCCGGAGGAGCTGCTCGAGTATCTCTCCGAGAACGACCTCTCTGACGGACTTCCCGTCGTTCCGCCGACCGAGGAGCGCGTCGGTCGAACGCTGGCTCACACCGACAGGGACGCCGACGAGGTGCTCCTGGAACTGCCGCCGCTGTTCAACGAACTCGACGTCGAGTCGCTGGCCAGGTGCGCCGTTATGGCGGAGTGTCGCCCCGAGTACTGTCCGGTCGTGGAGGCGACGTTCGACGCGCTCTCGGAGTGGACGAACCTCCGGGCCGTCGCGGGGACGACGAGCGGCTTCGCCATCGGCGAGTTCGTGAACGGGCCCATCCGGGACGAGTTCGACACGAACGCCGGGACAGGCGTGTTCGGTCCGGGCTACCGGTCGAACGCGACCATCGGCAGAGCGGTGAACCTCGCGTTCATGATGGTCGGCGAGATGGTCCCGGGCACCGGGACGATGGCGACCCACGCTCACCAGGGGCGCTACACGTACTGCCTGGCCGAGAACGAGGAGGAGTCGCCGTGGGAGCCGTTCCACGCCGACTTCGGAGACCTCGACCCGGACACGAGCGCGGTGACGGTCAAGTCCGCCCACGTTCCCCCACCACGTCAGCGAGGAGGAAGTCCGGGGGTACGGCGACAACGACCCGCAGCCGTCGGAACTCCTCGAGGCCATCGTCCAGACGGCTGTCGTCGAGAGCCGCCTCGGGGAGGTCTCGGACGCCCACGGCCGGATACGCCGTCTCGTCGACGACCTGCTGGCGCTGACACGCGCGGACAGGGGCGTCGACGGGACCGAGCCCCAGTCGCTCGCCGACGTCGCGAAGGCGTGCTGGGCGAACGTCGACACCGCCCGCGCGGCGCTCGTGACGGGCACGGACGTCCGGCTCCGTGCCGACCGGGGACAGCTCCAGCGGCTCCTCGGGAACCTCGTGCGGAACGCCGTAGAGCACGGCGTCGCGGACGAGGCCGCCGGCTCCGGGGCGCCCCCCGGCTGCCGACGTCTCCGACCCGAGCGTCACGGTGACGGTCGGAGCGCTCCCGGACGACGACGGGTTCTACGTCGCGGACGACGGAGTCGGCATCGCGCCGGAGCGCCGGGTGGAGGTGTTCGAGGCTGGCCACCCGACGGCGGGGAGCGGGACCGGCCTCGGCCTCCGCATCGTCGAACAGGTGGCGACGGCCCACGACTGGACCGTCGACCTGACCGAGAGCGCGGACGGCGGAGCGCGGTTCGAGTTCCGCGGTGTCGAGGTCGTCGACTGACCGTCCGCGCCGTCGGGGGCGTCCGCAGGTCGGGGCGTGGCGAGCGGCTGCGTCGCCGACAGGGGCCACACGCTTTTACTCGGGCCCGGTAACCGAGTGGCATGAGCGGGCAGGCCTCGCGCCGCAAGCCCGACTGGCTGAAGACCCGGCCCGCGAGCGGGCAGCAGTTCGCGGAGATATCGCGGACGCTCCGTGACCACGACCTCGTCACCGTCTGTGAGGAGGCGTCGTGCCCGAACCGCGGCGAGTGCTGGAGCGGCTCGAACGGGTCGCCCGGCACGGCGACGTTCATGCTGATGGGCGACCGCTGCTCGCGGGGCTGTAACTTCTGTGACGTCGAGACCGGCGGAACCGAGCCGCTCGACCCCGACGAACCGGAGAACGTCGCGAGCGCCGTCGCCGAGATCGGCCTCGACTACGTGGTGCTCACCTCCGTCGACCGCGACGGCCTGCCCGATCAGGGGGCGAGCCACGTCGCAGAGACGGTGCGGGCGATACGGCGACGCAACCCGGACGTGCTGATCGAGGCGCTCGTCCCGGACTTTCGGGGCGATCCCGAACTCGTCGACCGGGTGGCGCGCGCACGACCGGACGTGTTCGCGCACAACGTCGAGACGGTCGAACGGCTCCAGCAGCCGGTGCGTGACCCTCGTGCCGGCTACGACCAGTCGCTCGCGGTGCTGGAGCGGGCGGCCCGCGAGCACGACCTGCGGACGAAGACGAGCCTGATGCTCGGCGTCGGCGAACACGCCGCCGAGGTGTACGAGGCGCTCGCGGACTGCCGCGCCGCCGGCGTCGACGTCGTGACCCTCGGACAGTACCTCCGGCCGTCGTCGTCGCACCTCCCCGTCGAGCGGTACGTCCACCCCGAGACGTTCGAGACGTGGCGTGCGGTCGCGGAGACGGAGCTCGGCTTCCTCTACTGCGCGAGCGGCCCCCTCGTCCGGTCGTCGTACCGCGCGGGCGAACTGTTCGTCGAAGCGCTGGAGCGCGAGGGGTCGGTCGAGGCGGCCCGCGCCGCGGCGCGAGAGTAGCCGTTATTCCGCCGGGGGTGCTGGAGCGAGCATGAGTCTCGCAGACGCCGAGAGGTGGCGAATCGTCGACGAGCGGACGCCACGCCCGGAGCCGGTCCACCACGGGGTCGACGCGGAACTGCTGGACAGCGTCGGAGCGGGCGAGGCGCCGCCGACCCTCCGGCTCTGGGACCGGTCTGCGCGGTCGGTCCTGATCGGTCGATTCCAGTCGTACGAGGACGAGGTGGCGACGGCGTACGTCGAGCGCGAGGGGATCACCGTCGTCCGGCGACTCACCGGCGGCGGCGCGGTGTACTGCGAGCCCGGCGGCGTGTTGACCTACTCGCTCGCCGCGCCGCGAGACGCCCTCCCGGACGACGTGGCCGAGGGGTTTCGCGTGTGCAACGAGTGGGTCGCCGCGGTCCTGCGCGAACTCGGCGTCGACGCCCGCCACGACCCGCTGAACGACATCGCGGGTCCGGACGGCAAGATAGCCGGCGCGGCACAGCTCCGGACCGCCGACGCAGTGCTCCACCACGCCGTCCTGAGCCACACGCTCGACGCCGCCGAGATGGTCCGGGTGCTCCGCATCGGGGCCGACAAGCTCTCGGAGAAGGCCGTCGCGTCGGCTGAGCGCGCCGTCGCGCCGGTCGGTACGGCCGTCGACGCGACGCCGGGCGAGGTGACCGACGCCCTCCGCGAGGGGTTCCGCGAGCGGTTCGGCGGCGCGGACGGGTCGCTGACCGACGCGGAGCTGGCGGGGGGGAGGCGGCGGGCCGAGGAGCGGTTCGCGCGACACGAGTGGACGCGTGTTCGATAGTGAACGTCTATCTTTTTGCTGCCGGAGACGATTCTACATGTGTGGAACCCCCCGAAGTCGACGAACTCACGCCTCCGCACCGAACACTGATGGGCCCGGGCCCGAGCGACGTCAACCCGCGGGTTCTCCGTTCGATGTCGACGCCGCTGGTCGGCCACCTCGACCCCTCCTTCGTCGAGATCATGGACGAGGTTCAGGAACTCCTGCGCTACGTCTTCCAGACCGACAACCAGTGGACCCTGCCGGTGAGCGGAACCGGGTCGGCAGCGATGGAGGCCTGTATCGGTAACCTCGTCGAGCCCGGCGACAGCGTCCTCCTGCGGACGGAGGGCTACTGGGGCGACCGGATGGCGGAGATGGCACGCCGCGCCGGCGGTACGGTCGTCTCGCTCCCGACGGCGGCAAACGACCCCGTCGGGATGGCGGAGTACGAACGCGCCTTCGCCGAGGCGGAGATCGACGTGGTCGGCATCTGCCACGCAGACACGACGACGGGGATTCGCCAGCCAAACGTCGGCGAGATGACCGACGTGGCCCACGACCACGGCGCGTACGTGATCGCGGACTGTGTCACCTCGCTCGGCGGCGTCCCGGTCCACGTCGACGACTGGGGGGTCGACGCGGCCTACTCTGCGGCCCAGAAGTGTCTCTCCGCCCCGCCCGGCGCGAGTCCGCTCACGATCTCCGACCGCGGGATGGCGAAGGTGCTCGACCGCGACGAGGACGTGCGGTCGTGGTACCTCGACCTCTCGCTCCTGGAGGGGTACTGGGGCGACGAACGGGCGTACCACCACACCGCACCGATCACGAACACCTACGCCCTTCGCGAGGCGCTACGGGTCGCAGCCGAGGAGGGGATCGAGGCGCGCTGGGACCGTCACGCGCGGGTCTCGGAGCGACTGGTCGAGGGGCTCGCGGACCTCGGGCTCTCGATGAACCCGCCCGAGGGGCTCGCGCTGCCGTCGCTCAACGCCGTTCGGGTGCCCGACGGGGTCGACGACGGGGCCGTCATCGACCACCTGCGCGAGGCGTACGACATCGAGGTCGCAGCCGGGCTCGGCGGGCTCTCGGGGGAGATCTGGCGGATCGGGACGATGGGCTACTCGGCCCGTGACAAGAACGTCGCCTACCTCCTCGACGCGATGGCCGACGCCCTCGCAGCCGAGGGGTACGAGCAGACGACGGCAACGACGCCGGCCTAGAGCGACCGCAGGAACGCCCGCACCCGCGTCGCCGTCTCGGTCCACGTCGGGTGTGCCCGCACCGTCTCGAGCGCCGCCTCGCTCGCCGCCCCGAGTGCCGCCGGGTCGCGGGCGTAGCGCCCGACTGCCCGTGCCACGCCCGCCGCGTCACCCGGGTCGACGAGGACGCCGTTCTCGCCGTCGACGAACTCGCGGGCGCCGCCGGCGGCGCTCGCGACGACCGGACATCCGGCGCCCATCGCCTCCAGCGCCGCGATGCCGTAGCCCTCGTACGTCGACGGCATCGCGAACACGTCCGCGTCGCGCAGGTGTTCGCGCAGGCGCTCGTCCGGGGCGCGGCCCCGGAACCGCACCCGGTCGGCGACGCCGAGCGCAGCTGCCCGCGCCCGGAGCGCGGCGACGTAGCCGGGGGCCGGCGTCGACCCGACGACGTCGAGCGTCCACGGCGTGTCGACACGCGCGAGGCCGTCGAGCAGGGTCGGGTGGCCCTTCCGCGGCAGGACGGTGCCGACGGTGACGACGCGGAGCGGCGCGCCCGGGTCGCGCGACACGGCGTCCTCGGGCGGGCCGTCGGCGAGGCGGTTCCAGCCGGGGCGGGCGACGACGGCGGGAGTCGGGTCGACGAGCTCCGCGACCGTCGCGCGGGTCGTCTCGCCGTTGC
Source organism: Haloferacaceae archaeon (assembly GCA_028274865.1). Lineage (GTDB taxonomy): Archaea > Halobacteriota > Halobacteria > Halobacteriales > Haloferacaceae > A07HB70. The sequence goes on from JAQCMY010000021.1 coordinate 5,959, forward strand.
AGACGTAGGCGTCACACCGGGCGAGAAACCGGCGCTCGAGCGCGCGGTCGACCCGCCGTCGCGGCGCCGGGCCGGGTTCGGACGCCCGGAGGTGGTGGACGACCGCGACGGCGGGCGCGGGCAGCGGACAGAACGCGAGCGAGGGGTGACAGAGCTCGTCGACGAGGAGGACGTCGACGTCGAGGGCGGCGAGGCGGCGCCGGACGGCGGGCCGGAGGTTGTGCGCGAGAGCACGGCGCCGGCCGGTCTCGGGGAGCGAGACGCGGACGACGGTGTCGCCACGGGCACGCAGGCCGTCTGCCACCCGGCGGTCGTAGAGGTAGCCGCCGGAGCGACAGTCGAGGGGGCCGTAGACGACGACGCCGACGCGCACTACGCCTCGGGCTCGTACGCCACGGCGGCGGTCTCGTCCTCCCAGAGCCGGAGGCGAAGCGTCGTCTCCGGGGGGAGCTCCGTCTCCGCCTCGAACCGCTCGACGACGAACCGGGCGAGGCGTTCCGCGCTCGGGTTCAGCCCCGCGAACTCGTCGAGGTCGTTCAGCGTCGCGTCCTCGTAGCGGTCGACGGCTGCCGCGAGGCCGCCTTTCACCTCGTCGATGTCGACGAGGTAGCCCCACTCGTCGAGCTCCGGGCCGGAGAGGGTCAGCTCCGCCCGGAACGTGTGACTGTGGCGCTCGCCCTCGACCGGACCGGGGTCGGGGACGGTGAGCCAGTGCCAGGCGACGAACTCGCGGACGACGGTGACCTCGTACACGCTACGTCACCTCCCGGTGGTCGAGAAGGACCCCGACCGGCGAGTCGGGGCCGTCGAGGCGTCGGTAGGCCGCCGACGCGTCCTCGAGCGACACCCGTTCGGCGAGGAGCCGGTCGGCGTCGAGGCGGTCGAGGTGGGTCCACGCCGCGTCGATGCGCCGCTCGCGGCTCCACCGTCCCCGGCGCGCCGGGTCGATCGTGCTGACCTGCGTGCTCTCGACGGACACCCGCGAGCGGTGGAACCGGCCGCCGAGGTCGAGATCCGCGCGCTTCGTCCCGTACCACGACCCGACGAGCACCCGACCGTCGTAGCCGGTGACGGCGACGGCGTCGTCGAGGGCCGCAGGGTCGCCGGAGAGTTCGACCGCGAGGTCGGCACCGTCTGTCGCCCGGCCCGTCACGCCCGGGCCGGAGGGGTCGAACGCGTCGCGGACGTCCGCCGGGGGACCCGTCTCCGTCGCGCCGTGGACGTCGGCGAGCGACCGGCGCTCTGGCTGCGGGTCGACTGCGACGAGTTCGTCGAGCGGGTAGGCCGCGAGCAGCGCCGTCGTCGCGAGGCCGACGAGCCCCTGTCCGAACACGACTGCGCGCTCGCCGACGGCGGGCGCGGCGTCGAGACCGACGGTCACGGCCGTCTCGGCGGTCGGGAGAAGCGTCGCGGCGGCGTCGCCGACGCCGTCCGGAACGGGCACGAGTTCGTCCGGCGACAGGCAGAAGTGGGTGTCGTGGGGGTGGAAGGCGAAGACACGCCGGCCCCGCCACGCGTCGTCGACGGCCTCACCGGTCGCCGTCACCTCGCCGACGGCGGCGTAGCCGTAGCGGAGCGGGTAGCCGCCAGAGAGGGCCGGGATACGCTCGTCTAGGTCCACCGATCCGGGCACCTCGTCGCGGTAGACCAGCAGCTCGGTGCCGGGACTGACCGCGGAGACGCGCGTCCGGACCCGCACCTCGTCGTCGTCCGGCGTCGGAACCGGGTGGTCGCGCAGCTCCACCGACCGCTCGCCGGTGAAGTAGAGCGCGCGCGCCGGCATCAGTCGTCTGCGGCCGACTCGGGGCGTTCGTGGTCGTGCCCGAACTCGACCGCGGTGCCGTCGTGTCGGCACCGCTCGAGGGCGTGTTTCGCCGTCATGCCGGCGTCGGCAGCCGTCGGACCGGTACCGACACCGACCTTCAGCGACACGCCCGTCTCCTCCGCGACGTGGTCGATAGCCTGGCGGTACGCCGCGGTCGAGATGTCGGGAACGGCGGCGACGAAGTTGTCGCCGCCGACGAAGAAGACGAGGCCGCCGTGGGCCTCGCGGAGGTGGCCCATCAGCGAGACGGCGGCACGGTCGACGACGAGGAGCGAGTCGTAGGCGTTGAGTCGGTCGGTGTACTCGCCGGTGACGTCGTCGACGTCGAAGTGGGCGATAGCGACGTCCTCCGGACCGGGTGTCGGCGGGTCACTGGCGAATCCGAGCACCTCGCGCCGGTCGCCGTCCTGTGCGCTCCCCGCGGCCTGGACCTGCGCGGTCGCCTCGTCCAGGGCCGTCGCGGGCGAGGTGTCTGACCCGACGCCGAGGCTGGCGGTCACGGGATAGCGGTTGCCGAGCGACTCCTGGAGCCGGCGGTGGTCGTTCCGGTCGAGGCCGTTCGTCACCGCGACGAGGTTGTCGTACCGTGTCGGGAACGCGTAGCCGCCGCGTGAGCCGACGAAGGCTGCTACGTCCGCGTACAGCCGACTCTGGAGCACCTGAAGGTCCATCTCCGGGCGCGGTTCGGGGGTGACTGTCCACGGTCCGTAGTTGTCTATCTGAACCAGCGTCAGCTGCGTTTCTGTCATCTGTACCCTCAATTTGCCGCCGCATACATCGGTGTTTGGATACGCAGTCGAGAGATTCAAGCGCGACCGGCTCCCGGTCTGCCCGTGCGTGGCGTCGTACTCGACGTTGACGGGACAGTACTCCGCGGGTCGCGGCTGGTCGACGGGGCGCGGGCGGGGCTGGACGCGCTCGCCCGCGCCGGCGTCCGCCGGCTGTTCGTCTCGAACAACCCGACGAAGACTCCCGAGGCCTACGCGGCCCGCCTCCGCGCGGCGGGCGTCGAGGCAGACGCCGACGCCGTCGTCACCTCCGGGACCACGACGGTCCGGTACCTCCGCGAGCACCATCCCGACGACCGGCTGCTGGTCGTCGGCGAGGACGGCCTGCGCGAGCAGCTCCGCGCCGCCGGCCTGACCGTGCTCGACGGCTACGCGGGCGACGGGCCGCCCGTCGACGCCGTCGTCGCCTCGATCGACCGTGACCTGACCTACGACGACCTCGCGGCGGCGCTGTGGGCGATACAGGACGGCGCGACGCTCGTCGGCACCGACCCGGACCGAACCATCCCGACGGCGGACCGCGACCTCCCGGGGTCGGGGGCCGTCGTCGGCGCGGTGACGAGCGTGGCCGACCGCGACCCGGACGCGGTGCTGGGCAAGCCGTCACCGACCGCACGGCGGGTCGTCCGCGAGCGTCTCGGACTCCCGCCGGCGGACTGTCTCGTCGTCGGCGACCGCCTCGACACGGACGTCGCCCTCGGCGCCGCCGCCGGGATGGAGACGGCGCTGGTACTGACCGGCGTCGCGTCACGCGCAGACGCTCGCGAAGCAGACGCCGCGCCGGACCACGTCCTCGACTCGCTCGCCGACGTCGAGGCGCTCGTCTGAGGCCGTCCGTCGCCCGCAGCTCGTCGGTCAGTGGTGCTCCAGCGACGCGGGCGCGCCGCCGTCGAGCGTCACCGTCTCGTCGCCCTCGAGGACGTGGACGGCGGCGTCGCTGCCCGTCGCGGCCACCTCGCGGGCGAGCGCCTCGACCTCGATCTCCACCGGCGGGAACGTGTCGTAGTGCATCGGGAAGGCGTGGTCGACGTCGACCCAGTCGACGGCGATGGCGGCCTGTGTCGGCCCCATCGTGAAGTGGTCGCCACACGGCACGGCGGCGGCGTCCGGCTCGAGGTACGGCCCGACCACGTCGCGCATCTCGCTCATCAGGCCGGTGTCGCCGGCGTGGTAGAACGTCGTCGCCTCCGCGTCGGACTCCTGGGTCGGCATCCGGTCGCTCAGGACGTAGCCCGCCGGCATCCCGGCGTCGTACTCGTAGCCCGTCTCGATGCCGTTCGTGTGGTCCGCGCGGTGCATCGTGACGAAGACCCCGTCGAACTCGACCGTCCCGCCGATGTTCATCCCGACTCCATCGGCGAAGTCGTGGTGCTCCGTGACGTACTCGACCAGCTCGGGCGTCCCGACGACCGTCGCGTCGGTGAACGCGCCCGCGTGGGCGATGTGGTCCGCGTGTCCGTGGGTGAGCAGGACGTAGTCGACGGGGCCGGCGTCTGCCGGCTCCATCGAGGTGTGCGGGTTGTCGAAGAACGGGTCGATCAGGAGGTCGGTCCCGCCGAGAGAGACGTGCCAGCACGAGTGACCGTGCCACGTGAGGTCCATCGTCATCGCGGCTCCGAGTTCGGTCGACACGGGTATAAATCGTCACGCCCCGGCGACGGGCAAGCTTCAAGCGACGGCCCGCCGAGCAGACTGCCGTGAGACACGTCCGCTTTCGCGACCCGAGCGGCGCGACGCGCCGTGGCAGGTGGCACGACGACGGCACCGTCTCGTTCGGGGGCGAGTCGTTCAGCCGCGACGAGGTGACGGTGCTCCCGCCCTGCGAGCCGTCGAAGGTCGTCTGTGTCGGCCGGAACTACGTCGCCCACGCAGACGAACGGGACGAGGCCCTGCCCGACCGACCGCTGCTCTTCCTCAAGCCCCCGAACGCCGTCGCCGCCCACGGCGACACGGTCCGGCTCCCGGCGGGGAAAGAGCGGGTCGAACACGAGTGCGAACTCGCCGCCGTGATCGGCGAGGGGTGTCGCCACGTCGACGCCGACGAGGCCGAGTCCGTGGTCGCGGGCTACACCTGCCTCCTCGACGTGTCGAACCGCGACGACCAGGACCGCGAGACGAACTGGGTCCGGGGGAAGGCGTTCGACGGCGCGGCGCCGATAGGACCCGTCCTCGCCGACCCCGAACACGTCCCGGACGACGCCGCCGTCGAGACGTACGTGAACGGCGAGCGACGCCAGCACGGGACGCGTGACCAGCTCATCTTCTCGGTGCCGGAGCTCGTCGCGGAGATAACGACGTACATGACGCTCGAGCCGGGCGACGTAATCTCGACGGGGACGCCCGCCGGCGTCGCGCCGCTGGCCGACGGCGACGAGGTGCGCGTCCGTGTCGAGGGCGTCGGGTCGCTCGTGAACGGCGTCGAGCGGGAGGGCAACGCATAAATTTAGGTCCGCCTAATCGGTGCGCGTGAAGCTGTCGCGGCGCGACGCGCTCGCCGCGCTCGCCGGCGTCGGGAGCGCCTCGCTCGCGGGGTGTTCGGGCGACGGGTCGGCGTCGCTCCCCGTCGACTCGCTCGTCGCCCTCGCCGAGACGCTCTACCCGAGTGCCGCCTCCGGGCACCGCGAGTTCGTCGAGACGTACGTCGACGGGCGGACCCGCGGTCGGCCCGCCGAGCGCGAGGCGCTGGCGGAGACGGTCGCGGACCTGAACGGCGTGGCACGGGAGTGGTACGACAGCCGGCTGCCGGAGCTGTCGCGCGCGGACCGCGACAGCCTCCTGCACGAGGTCGGCGTCGAGACGGCAGCGCCGCGGCGGGACGGGACGCTCGCAGAGCGGGTCCGGCGCGTCGTCGACGACCTGCTGTACGCGTTCTACACCTCGCCGACGGGCGGTGAGCTGGTCGGGACGTCGAACCCGCCGGGGTACCCGGGCGGGACGGCCTCGTACCACGAGGGGCGATGAGCCGGGCGCCGTCGGGCCGGGCGGACCTCCTCGTCGTCGGCGCGGGACCGGCGGGGTCGCTCGTCGCGCGCGAGGCTGCCGCCGCCGGGCACGACGTGGTGGTCCTCGACGCCGGGCCGCGGTTCGACGACGAGGACCGGACCGAGCGGATGGCGGCACACCTCCGGCCAGACGAGGGGTCACCGTGGCCGCGCGACCCGGAGCGGGACGGCTACACCACCGGCGGGCGGCCCTACCCGCTCGCGGCGTCGCGTGTGAAGGGGGTCGGCGGGTCGACGCTCGCGTGGCACGGGATGGCGCCGCGCCTCCGCGAGCGGGACTTCGAACTGCGGAGCCGGCACGGCGTCGCCGTCGACTGGCCGCTCTCGTACGCCGACCTGCGGCCCTGGTACGCCCGCGCCGAGCGCGCGCTCGGCGTGGCTGGCGCCGCGGACGGCGCAGAGGGGCCGCCGCGCGAGGAGCCGTACCCGATGCCGGCGTTTCCGCCGTCGGCGAGCGACCGGATACTCGCCGAGGGAGCAGAGGCGGTCGGCCTGTCGACGCGGACGGCGCCGAACGCCCGGAACTCCGAGTCGTACGACGGCGACGCTGCCTGCGTCGGCTACGGCACCTGCCGACCCGTCTGCCCGTCGGGCGCGAAGTACACCGCCGAGCGCACCGTCGCCGCCGCGGAGGCGGCCGGCGCCCGCGTCGTCGACCGGGCGCCGGTGCGCCGCCTGCGCGTCGACGGCGACCGGGTGACCGGCGCGCGGTACACGACGCCGGCGGGCGAACACGTACAGGAGGCACGCGAGGTGGTCCTCGCCGCCGGCGGCGTCGAGACCCCGCGGCTGCTCCTGCTCTCGGCGACCGGAGACCACCCGGACGGCCTCGCGAACTCGTCGGGCGCGGTCGGGCGGTACTTCCACGACCACCTGTTCGCCGGCGTCGGCGGTCGGGTCGACCGGGAGACACGCCAGCACCACGTCGGCTTCCACACGACGGAGAGCCACGCCGTCTACGACGAGGCCGACCCGGTCGTCGGGATCAAACTCGAGTTCCTGAACGACGCCGGCCCGACGCCCGTCGGCGTCGCGCTCTCGGACGGGTCGTGGGGCGACGAGCTCGCCGACCGCGTGCGCGAGGCGTACGGCGGTCACCTCGCGGTCGGCGCGCTGGTCGAACAGCTCCCCGACCCGTCGAACCGGGTGCGGCTCGACCCCGAGACGGTCGACGACGCCGGCGACCCCGTCCCCCGGGTCGAGTGGTCGCTCGACAGCCGGACGCGGCGCGGGATCGAGCGGGCGAACGAGCTCCAGCGCCGGGTGCTCGAGGCCGTCGACGCCGACCCGACGTGGACTGTCGACGCCGAGACCACCGGGCCGGCGGCCCACCAGATGGGGACGACACGGATGGGCGCCGACCCGGCAGAGAGCGTGGTCGACCCGGACTGCCGGGCCCACGACCTCCAGAATCTGTGGGTCGCGGGGTCGTCGGTGTTCCCGACCGGGGGCGCGATGAACCCGACGCTCACGATCGCGGCGCTGGCGCTCCGGCTCGGCAGCCGGCTGGCAGACCGGCTGTCCGGCGAGCGGGACTGACGGGCCGGGATGCCGGGGTTGAAGTCCCGGCCGACCCACCTCGCGGTATGAACACGCGGGATCTGTCCTCGCACGAGCCGTACGTCCCCGGACGGGGCATAGAGGAGGTGGCCCGGGAACTCGGCGTCGCTGCCGCCGACCTCACGAAGCTCTCGTCGAACGAGAACCCGTACGGCCCGAGTCCGCGCGCCGTCGAGGCGATGGAGGCGGCGGTCGGCGGCGTCCACCGGTACCCGAAGGCGTCGCACACCGACCTGACGGCGGCGCTCGCCGACGAGTGGCGCCTCGACCCCGCGCAGGTGTGGGTGTCGCCCGGCGCGGACGGCGCGCTCGACTACCTGGCCCGGGCGACGCTGGAGCCGGGCGACGGGGTGCTGGTGCCCGACCCCGGGTTCGCGTACTACGCCATGTCGGCGCGCTACCACAACGCCCGGGTCGAGACCTACCCCGTGACGAAGCCCGACGACTTCGCCCAGTCCGCCGACCGGGTGCTCGACGCCTACGACGGCGAACGGCTCGTCTACCTCACCTCGCCACACAATCCGAGCGGGAGCGAGATCGCCCTCGACGAGGTGCGGACGCTCGCGGAGCGGGTCGACCCGGAGACGCTCCTCGTCGTCGACGAGGCGTACGGCGAGTACTCGGCGGCAGCGAGCGCCCGGACGCTCGTCGACGAGTACGACAACGTCGCCGTGACGCGGACGTTCTCGAAGGCGTACGGGCTCGCCGGCCTCCGGGTCGGCTACGGACTCGTCCCGGCGTCCTGGGCGGACGCCTACGCCCGGGTGAACACCCCCTTCGCGGCGAACGACCTCGCCTGCCGTGCCGCGAACGCGGCGCTCGACGACGACGACCACCTCCGACGGTCGGTCGACGGGGCGCGCCGGTCGCGAGAGCGGCTGCGCGACGGCCTCGACGTCCGGACGTGGCCGAGCGGCGGCAACTTCGTGCTGGCCGAGGTTGGCGACGCGGCAGCCGTCGCGGAGGCGGCGAAGCGCGAGGGCGTCATCGTCCGCGACTGCGGGAGCTTCGGCCTCCCCGGCTGTATCAGGGTGACCGCCGGCACCGCCGAGGAGACAGCCGAGGGCGTCGCGGTCCTCAACCGCGTGACCGACTGATGCGGGTGGCGCTGACCGGCACGCCGGGGACGGGAAAGACCAGCGCCGCCGCCGAACTCGGCGTCCCGGTCGTCGCGCTGAACGACGTCGTCGAGCGCGAGGGGCTGTGGACGGAGCGCGACGACGAGCGGGGCTCGCTGGTGGCCGACCTCGACGCGGTCGAGGCGTGGCTCGCCGAGGCGGCACCGGCTGTCGACCACGTCGTCGAGTCACACCTGGCACACCTGTTCCCCGCGGACCGGACGGTGGTACTGCGGTGTCGCCCCGACCGGCTCCGCGAACGACTGACCGGCCGCGGCGCAGCCGAGGCGGCAGCCGCGGAGAACGCCGAGAGCGAGGCACTCGACGTGGTGCTGTCGGAGGCCGTCGCGGAGCAGGGCCGCGGGTCGGTGTACGAGGTCGACACGACGGCGCTGACGCCGGGCGAGGCGGCCACGGCAGTCGAGGCCGTCTTCGCCGGCGAGCGGGCGCCGAGCGCCGGAACCGTCGACTTCACCGGGTACGTCGAGTGACGCTCGACCGGCTGCGCCCGGTCGCGGAGCGCGCACTCGGTCCCTTCGTCGCCGCGGCAGAGCGAGTCGGCCTCGGGCCGGACGGGGTGAGCGCCGTCGCCTTCGGCTGTGCCGTCGCCGCCGCCGTCGTCTTCGCTCGTGGTCCGTCTCTCGCCTACCTGCTCGCCGCGGCGCTGGTGCTCGCGAACGGGTGGTTCGACCTGGTGGACGGCGCGCTGGCGCGCGCCACCGACGAGGCGTCGGCGGGCGGAGACCTCCTCGACCACGTTCTCGACCGGTACGCCGACGTCGCGCTCGTCGCCGGCGCGGCGGCGGGGCTCGACGCCTTCGCCCTCGGACTGGCGGCGGTGACCGGCGTCCTCCTCACGTCGTACATGGGGACCCAGATACAGGCGGTCGGGCTGGGCCGGGAGTACGGCGGGTTGCTGGGCCGGGCAGACCGGCTCGCGCTCGTCGGCGCGGCCGGCGGCGCGACGGCGCTCTACCCCCGCGACCTCGGGCCGTTCACCCTCCTCGGGTGGGCGCTCGTCGTCCTCGCCGTCGCGGGCCACCTCACCGCAGTTCAGCGGTTCGCCGGCGCGTGGCGCGACCTCTGACCCGGCTGCACACCTTTTTACGCCACACGACACACGTACGGGTCATGCCGCAGTGTGAGATGTGCGGAGCCGAGACGTCGTCGCTCACCACCACGAAGGTCGAGGGCGCGGAGCTCGAGCTCTGTGACGACTGCTCGGACTTCGGCACCGAGGTCCGAACGACGTCGTCGTCCGGGTCGACGAAGTACTCGACGTCCTCGTCGGACGGGTCGTCGTCGGGGGACTCGTCGTCGACCGGCTCGTCGTCGGGCGGGTCGAGCCGCCGCACCGACATGTTCGACGACATGGACGAGGTGGCGACCGACTACGACCAGCGTATCCGTCAGGCCCGGGAGAGCGAGGAGCTGAGCCAGGAGGACCTCGCGAACGGGCTCAACGAGAAGGCGAGTCTGATCCGGAAACTCGAGCGCGGCGACGTACTCCCGTCCGACGGCGTCAAGCGGAAGCTCGAGCGCCGTCTCGACATCTCCCTGACCGAGGGCAGCGGCGACGCCGACACGGACTGGGACGGCGGCGACTCGACGACCACGACGCTCGGCGACGTGGTGAAGCGCAAGGACGACTAGACGGCAGGCAGCTTACAGCCGACGGGCCAGACATGGACGTGACACCGGTATCCGCAGAGCGGACAGCCGAACCCCTCGACGGCGTCCACCTCGCACGGGCCGCAGCGGGCGAGCGGGCGAGCGTACAGCACTTCCGGATCGAACCGGGCGCGACCGTCGACCGACACGCACACGAGAACGAACAGCTCGGCTGGCTCGCCGCGGGGTCGCTCGTCTTCCGTCTCGACGGCGAGGAGGTGACCGTCGAGGCCGGCGACTCCTACGCGATCGGCGGCGGCGAGCGCCACGGCGCGCACAACCGCGGCGACGAGGACGCCGTCGGGGTCGAGGTGTTCGTCCCCGCGCGGGAGTCGCCGCCGTGGGAGTGAGACCGAACCGAACGCAACAGCTTAACGCCTCCCACGCGCCCTGAGAGACGTGTTCGTCCTCGTCAACCTGAAGGCGTACGACGTCGACCCCGTCGCCGTCGCGGAGCACGCGGCTGCCGTCGCCGACAGTCACGACGCGCGGGTCGCCGTCTCGCCGCAGACCGCGCACCTCGACCGCGTCGCGGCGACCGGCGTCGAGACCTGGGCCCAGCACGCCGCGCCGACCGGGCACGGCAGCCACACCGGGAGCCAGCACGCGGCTGCCGCCGCCGACGCCGGCGCGGTCGGGACGCTCCTGAACCACTCCGAGCGCCGGCTCCGCCTCGCGGACGTCGACGACGGCCTCGGCGCCGCCGGGCGCGCCGGCCTCTCGACGGTCGTCTGTGCGAACAACCCGGCACAGGCCGCGGCGGCGGCGAGTCTCGGCCCGGACGCCGTCGCGGTCGAGCCGCCGGCGCTCATCGGCGGCGACGTCTCCGTCGCGAGCGCCGACCCGGCTGTCGTCGAGGAGTCCGTCGCCGCCGTCGAGCGGGTCGACCCCGACGTGGCGACCTACTGCGGCGCCGGCGTCTCGACCGGCGACGACGTGGCCGCGGCAGCCGACCTCGGCGCGGAGGGTGTTCTGCTCGCCAGCGCCGTCGCGAAGGCAGACGACCCGCGCGGCGTCCTCGAGAACCTCGTCACTCGATGATCTCCGCGTCCTGACCGTCCCGGGGGTCGCCGGAGGCGGTTACGGACGACCGGCCGGTGTCGTCCGACGTCCCGGACGAGTCGGCGCCGTCCGTGGTGTCGTCTGACGCCTCGGCTCCTCGGTCCGGCTCGTCGACGAACTCCGCCTCGTCGACGAACTCGACGTCTTCCTGGCGGAACGCCGGCGTGAGGGCGTCCTCGTCTGCCTCGACGAACTCGACGTCCGGGTCGGTGACGGCAGCGTCCGGCGCGCCGGCCTCGTCGACGTCGGCGAGCGTCCAGCCGTGGACCGGGTCCTCGACGAACGCCGCCTCGACGGAGCGCAGGACGTCCGCGAGGTCGTTCTCGTGGAGACGGTCGTCGTACTCCTCGCGCACCAGCGCCGGCAGGGCGTAGGCGTACTTGCCCTTGCCGACGTGGTCGACGAGGCCGGCGCGCCGCAGCCGGCGAATCCGCCCGTACGCGAGCTCGCGGTCCGCGTTCCCGCCCGCCGCGACGTGGGCCTCGACCGGCGTGACCGGCCCCTCGCTCCGGACGTGTCGCAGCATCGCCGTCGGCGGCTCGTCCAGCGACGCCACCCGGTCCGCGAGGTCCGCGACGAGCGCCTCGTGGGTGCCGAGGGTCATCCGCGCCGGGCCGGCAGCGGCGGGGTCGTCGCCGGCTGCCTCGTCCGCTCCGTCGGCACGACCGACAGCAACCGGCTGCTGGTCCGTCCCGGCGGGCCGGTCCCCGGAGCCGGTCTCGTCCGCCGCCCTGGGTCCCGACGGCTCGGCGGCGTCCGGAGCGTCCGTGTCCGCCCGTTCGGGCCCGGGCCGGTCGGCAGACTCGCCCGTGTCCCGCTCCGTCGGGGCTGTCCGCTCGCCGCCCGCGGTCGGGGGCGGCCCGCCGTCCCGTGGCGGCTGCCCGTCGGCGTCTCGGGGCGCCGCCGCGTCGGCGCCGGCGTCCGGCCACTCGCCGGTGCCGTCGAGGTCGACGCCATCGGTGTCGCTCGCGCCGTCGGTCGGCGCCGACCGCCCGGCGTCGCCCGCCGTCTCGTCCCGGTGTGGCGCGTTCGAGCGGTCGAGCAGCGCCTGCGAGAACCGCTCGGCCATCTGCTCGAGGTTCCGTGCCTCCCCCAGCTCCGCCTCTAACTCCGCGATACGGGCCTCCTTGCGCTCCAGCTCCTGCCGGAGGTCCGCGAGTTCGGACTCGCGGCGCTGCTGTTCGTCGGTGATGGCGCGCAGGTCCGAGACGAGGTCGTCGTCGACGCTCTTCAGCTCCGGTCGCTCGAACTCGTCGAGGCCGGGGGTCGCGCCGGCGTCGAACGTCCGCTTGCGGTGGAACTGGACGCGCCGGATCGACTCCGACCAGTCGGTCATCAGGAACGCCTCGCCGTCGTCGAGGTCCTCCACCGCCTCCGCGTGCTCCCGGTCGATGATGCGGCGCACGACCTGCGTGTCGTTGTCCCAGGTCAGACGGTGCCAGCAGAGCCAGTCACACTGGGTGATGTAGTCCTTCTTGACGTTCGCCGGCCGCTGGCTGATGCCGAGGAGCCCGAGACCGTGCTTGCGTCCACGCTTGCCGATCTTGACGAGCATCCGCCCCGCGTCCGTCGTGCCGCCGCCCTCCGGAATGTACTCGTGGACCTCCTCGACGAGCAGGAGGAACGGCTGTTTCAGCTTCTTCTCCTTCGCGAACAGGTGTCGCGCCGTCTCGAAGACGAGTTCGTCGGCGACGGCCTCGTCCAGGTAGCCCGACACGTCGAGGACGATCGGGACGTTCTGCTCCAGGGCGAGCGAGGCGAGCTTCTCGGCGTGTTCCGGCGCGACCTGGATGTCGCACTCGTCGTCCGCGCCGGCGTGGAGCAGTTCGAACTCCTCTTTCAGCCCGTAGTACTCGCCCTCGACGTCGACGATGAGGAGCGGGTAGCCGTCGTCGAGCAGCCGCTCCGCGACGACGCTGGCCGAGTTGGAGTTGTGGACGAAGACGCCGTTGGCGACGAAGTTGTCGTTGACCGCCACGTCGAGGTCGTACACCGTCCGTTCCGCGTCGAACTCCTCGACTTCGGCAACCCGCTTCCACTGGACGTCCGACTCACCGAATGCGCGGGCACGACCGCCGATTCCGAGCTCCTCGACGATCCGGTTGTACGTCTCTCGACCAGCCTTCTGCTGTCGCGTGAGGTGGTTGACCGATGCGCCGTCGACCCGCCGGTCGCTGTCGCGCGCCGTCCACCCTGCACTCCGGGCCGCGGCGTTGAGCACCGGGCCGAAGTTCGGGATCGTGTCCTTCGAGTTGTAGCGGTCGCCGTCGGCCCGGGTCCGACACAGCGCGTCGAGCGCCTCGGACTTCGACCCGACGCTCAGGTCGACGACGTCGCGGAACCGGTCCAGACAGAACGCGTCGACCCCGAGCCGACGGTACCGACGCCGCTCCCCCTCGTGGCGCGTGAACTTCTCGCGGACCGTCGTCGAGACGCCGAACCCTCTGAGCAGTTCGCGAAGCCCGTCGACCAGCGGCTCAGACTTCGACATCGCCGTGACGGTCGAGTCACCGACCGTACCGTCGCCGTCGACGTACCCCGAGAGGAGCCCGGCCCGGAACGATTCGGGCGTGTCGAACGCCCAGTTCGGGATCGACTTCTCCGCCGCGCCTCGACCGAACTCCGCCTCGAAGAAGCGGGCGAGCGGCTGGAATCCCTTGTTGCAACTCCGGTCGTCGACGTCGTAGCCCCGGGACCGGAGGAACGCCTTCACTTCCTCGTCGACGTTCGAGATCTGGATCGTCAGGTGCGAGTCGAACGACCCCTCGGCGAGGTAGAGACCGACCTCCTTGCCGGTCTCGAAGTCGAGAGCGAGGTGTCTGTCGTCGGTCCGGGGACCGCTCTGTATCACGCCGCCGTCGACGACGAGGTCGTTCGCTCCGTCGTCGACGTAATCGGCGAGGTCGATCTCGGTGGTGGACGCCGTGCTGGGGAGTTCGCGGGCGAGCGGCATCCACGTCCCCGCCTCGAGTTCGTCGCCGCGAACCGGGACGATCTCCGTTCCGTCGACCGTGAGGAAACTGTGGTCCTCCGTCCCGACGAGTTCGGTTCCGTCCTCCAGCGTGACGCGCAGGAGCCGGTCGTCGGTGTGTCGGATCGTCGCCCGAACCTCCCGGAACTCCTGCTCGAACGTGTGGCGGTTCAGCGAGAGGACGCGGTCGCCCTCCTCGACGGCCTCGATTGGCTTGCGCCCCGACTCGGTGTGGACGGGCGTCCCCTCGAGGATGCTCTTGCCGCTCCCAGACTTCCCGGTGACGAACCCGCGGCCGGTGAGGAGTTCGACGACCGGGAGCGAGACGCTCGCACCCGGTGCCGTCCCGTCGCCGCCCGGTCCGTCGCTCACGTCCGCGACGGTTATCGTCCGCGTCGTGGGCCCATCGCTCATCTACCGCCACGGTGACGACGGCTCCACATAGTTCCGCGTCAGACGGGCGACAGACGGGCGGTCTCAGCCGTCGAACTCCTCCAGCGACGCCTGCCCGCCGGGTCCCGTGCCGTGTGACGGGTCGCTCCCGTCGCCGGTCCACCCGTCGAGGCTCGACTGCTCGGCGTCCGCGAAGGACAGCTTCGAGAGCCGAACGCCGACCTTGCGGACCGTCGCGTCCGCGAACTCGGAGAGCAGGTCGAGCGCCGTCTCGCGAACGAGCCCCGGGTCGTCGACGGGGCCGGGGAGCGACCGGGCACGCGTCGAGACGTCGAACGGCGGCTGGACGACCTTCACGCCGGTGGTGCGGTAGAGCGCGCCCTCCGACCGTGCGCGCTCGGCGACGTCGGCGGCGAGGCCGCGGGCGCGCTCCCGGACCCGCTCGTGGTCGTCCGTCGGGTCGGCGAACGCCGACTCTCGCGAGAGGCTCTTCGGACGTCCGCGCGGCGTCACGGGCCGGTCGTCGTCACCCCGGGCGCGGTCGTAGAGTGTGCGCCCGCGCTCGCCGAACCGCTCGCGCAGGACCGTCGGGTCTGCCGCGGCGACGTCGCCGGCCGTCTCGACGCCCAGCTCCGCGAGCGTCGACGCGGTGACGGGACCGACGCCGTGGACGACCTCGACGGGGAGCGGAGCGAGAAAGTCGCGCACCGCGCCCGGCGGGACGACGACGAGCCCGTCCGGCTTGTCGTGGTCGCTCGCCACCTTCGCGGCGCTCATGCTGGGTGCGACGCCGACACTCGCAGGCACCCCTGCCTCGCGCTCGATACGGGACTTGACGTGCCGGGCGTACCCCTCGGCCAGCCGCCGATCCTCCCCCGGAACCCGGTCCCAGGAGGTGCGGTCGCTCGCGTCGAGGTACGCCTCGTCGACACTCACCTCTCGCACCACGTCGGCGGCGTCGTGGAGGACGGCCTTTAGCTCCGCCGCGACCTCGCGGTAGAACGCCATGTCGACCGGGAGGTAGACCCCGGTACCGTCGGGGTCGTCTGCGGACGCGCGCCGCGGGAGCAGGTCGAGCGCCCGCGAGACGGACTGGGCGCTCTCGACGCCGTACTCGCGTGCCTCGTAGCTGGCGGTGGCGACGGCGCCCGCCGTCTCGCCCGGCTCGTAGCCCATCCCGACGACGACCGGCTCTCCCGCGAGTTCGGGCCGACGCCGTCGCTCACAGGAGGCGTAGAAGCAGTCCATGTCGACGTGGACCACGACCCGCGGGTCGTCGTCCCCGGCGACGGGGAGCCGGCTGCTCACGGGCAGCCGTTCGGGCGGACGGGACTAAGCCTGTGCCGCGGGGCGAAAGTAGACGGCGCTACTTCAGCCGCTCCTGGAGGAAGGAGGGGTGGGCAGCGGTGACACCGTCGATGTCGAGGACGTCGCGCTGGATGACGTCTCCGAGCGCGTTGCCGTCGGCGGCGCGCACCTCGGCCATCAGCGTGTGGTCGCCGGAGGAGGAGTAGAGCCGCTCGACGGCGTCGAGTCCCTCCAGTGACCGGGCCGCGTCGACGTAGCGCTCGCTGGCGACCTCGATACCGACGATCGCGATCGACTGGCCCGAGAGCTTCTTCGGGTCGACCTCGGCGGAGTAGCCGACGATGACGCCGTCCTCTTCCAGCCGGCGGATGTACTTCCGGACCGTCGGCTTCGACACACCGGCTCGCTCGGCTATCTCGGCGTAGGAGGCCTGCGCGTCCTCTTCGAGAACCTCGAGGATGCGCGTCTCGGTCGAAGCCGTTGTCACGTACTACGCTTTGTGATGCCCGAAAAAATACCTTCCGAAACCGAAACCTCGGTTCGCCCCGCCTCAGCGGTGTTTCGCGAGGAACGCGTCGGCGCTTCGCTCCCACTCGTAGTCCGTGTCGAAGTACCGCTCGGCGAGGGGTTCGTCCGGCATCTCGCCGATCGCGCGCTTCTCCTGCCCGTAGGAGGGCCGGTCGTCGTCGCGGTAGTAGACGCCGGTCAGCACCTCGCCCTCGTACAGCTTGTCCTCCGTCTCGCGCATCAGCTCCTGGGCCTCGGCCCGGTCGGTCGGGTCGAACTCGAAGTCCTCGGAGTCGTTTATATCGACGTAGGGGACGTACTGCTTGGCGTCCTTGTTCCACGTCGGACACTGCGTGAGGAAGTCGATGTGGGCGAACCCGTCGTGTTCGATCGCCTCGACGAGGATGCGCTGGGCCTGGTTCGGGTTGACCGCGGCGGTCCGGGCGACGAAGGAGGCACCGGAGGTGAGCGCGAGCGACAGGGGCCGGATCGGGTCTTTCGCGCTCCCCGAGGGCTGGGTCTTCGACTTGTGACCCTTCGGGCTGGTCGGGGACGTCTGTCCCTTCGTCAGCCCGAATATCTCGTTGTTGAACACGATGTAGGTCATGTCGTGGTTCTCCCGGGCGGTGTGCATGAAGTGGTTCCCGCCGATACCGTAGCCGTCGCCGTCGCCGCCGGCGGCGACCACCTCGACGCCGGGGTTCGCCATCTTGGCGGCCCGGGCCACGGGCAGCGAGCGCCCGTGGATCGTGTGGAAGCCGTAGCTCTCGAAGTACGAGTTCAGCTTGCCGGAACAGCCGATGCCGGTCACCAGCAGCGTCTCGTCGGGCGTCCGCCCGACCTCGGGCATCGCACCCTTCAGCGCCTTCAGGACGCCGAAGTCGCCACAGCCCGGACACCACGTCGGCTGGGGCTCCAGCCCGGGGGTGAACTCCTCGCGGTCGCTCGCTCGCTCCTCGCCGATACCGGTGAATGTGCTCATTGTGTTAGTCACCTGCTGCGGGGACGAAGCGGGTCTCGTTGCCCGGAACCTCCCCGTCGCCGTCGATGTTCGTCTCGAACCCCTCGACTACCTCGGCCGGCTCGAAGGGGTTGCCGTTGTACTTCAGGAGGCTTGCGAGCTGGTCGTCGCCCGTCCCGAGCTCCTTCTGGGTCAGCCCGCGGAACTGTGCGGAGGCGTTCATCTCGACGACCAGCGCCTCGTCGACGCCCCGGAGGAACGCCCGCACCTCCTCGACCGGGTACGGCATCAGTTCGCCGACGGTCAGCGCCTTCACCGAGTGGCCGGCGTCGTTCAGGCGGTCGACCGCCTCCTCGACCGTACCCTGCTGGCTGCCGAACGTGAGGACGCCGTGTTCGGCGTCTTCCGGGCCGTACGCGTCGTTCAGCGTGTCGCCGTCGAGGTCGGCGCGGATCGCCCGGAGCTTCTCCGAGCGCCGGTCGACCTGCGCGACGCGGTTGTCGGGGTCCTCGCTGATGTGTCCTGGCGCGTTGTGCTCGTTGCCGGTGACGAGGTGGCGGCCGCCCTTCTGTCCGGGGACGGACCGCGGACTGACCCCGTCCTCGACGTCGTGACGGAACCGCTCGAACTTGCCCGAGGCGTCGTGGGGTGCGTCGGCGATCTGGTCCTCTGTCAGCACCGAGCCGGGGTCGGTGTTGGGCTCGCGGTCGAAGTGGCTCGCCGGGACGTTGACCAGTTCGCCGCCGAGCTTCTGGTCGTACAGCAGAATCGCCGGGATCTGGTACTCGTAGGCGACCTGAAACGCCCGCCGTGCGTGGTCGTACGCCTCCGCGACGGTGCCGGGCGCGAACACGACGCGGTTCGAGTCGCCCTGGCTCGTGTAGAGAACGTGTTCGAGGTCGGCCTGTTCGGGCTTGGTCGGCATCCCCGTCGACGGGCCGGCCCGCATCGCCTCGATGAGGACGACGGGCGTCTCGGACATCTCCGCGAGCCCGAGCGGCTCCGACATCAGCGCGAACCCGCCGCCGGAAGAGCCGGACATCGACTTCACCCCCATGTGAGAGGCACCGATCGCGAGCGCCGCGGCGGCGATCTCGTCCTCGACCTGTTCGGAGACGCCGCCCAGCTGCGGCAGGCAGTTGGACATGATCGTGAACACCTCGGTCCACGGCGTCATCGGGTAGCCGGCGATGAACCGGCAGCCCTCGTCGATCGCGCCGTAGGCGATCGCGTCGGAGCCCGACAGGAGCACCTGCTCCTCCTCGTGGTCGCCCTCCGGGACGCGTACGGCGGTCGCGTCGACGTCGAACGCCGACTGGACGTGTTCGTACGCCTCGTCGAAGACGGTGAGGTTCGCGTCGAGGATCTTCTCCGGCATCGCGTCCCGCATCATCGACTTGATCGTCTCCGGCTCGATGCCGGTGATGGCGCAGGTGCAGGCCACGCCCGCGGTGTTGCGCATCACCTCCCGACCGTGTTCGCGGGCCATCGTCCGGAGGTCGACCGGGAAGACGTGCCAGTCGTTCGCCTCGGCGCGTTCGTCGAGGTCGGCGACGGACTCCTCGTCGAGGAGGCCGGAGTCGTAGACGATGACGCCGCCCTCCCGGAGGTCGTCGAGGTTCTCGGCCAGCGGCTTCGCCTCCTCGTTGCCGTAGTAGGCGCCGTCCCGGGGGTTCCGGGCGAAGGAGTCACCCAGCGCGAGGAGGAAGTTGTAGCCGTCGCCGCGCGAGCGTACCGGCTCCGACGACGCCCGTACCTCCGTGTACGTGTGTCCGCCGCGGATGCGCGACGGGTAGTGACGGTGGGTGAACACGTTGAGGCCGGAGCGCATCAGCGCCTTGGCGAAGTTCTGGCTCGTCGAGGCGATGCCGTCGCCCGACCCACCAGCGACCCGCCAGATGAGTTCGTCGTCTGTCATAGATAAATCGGCCCGTGAGGGCCACCGATATCAGGTTACCGACGCCTCCGTATATGGTTTGCTGTGCCATCTCGATGATAGATCGTGAACGTGGGCGTCTCGACCGCTCTCGCTGTTCCTCGCGCTCCCGTGTGTGTCGGTAGCGCGGTTCGCGGTCAGTCGTCGGGGTCGACTGGCCGGGCCGACGACGCCGCCTCGTCGGGGTCGGTCCGCGGGCTCGACGGGTGGTAGTCGGTGTCGTACTCGCCGGAGCGCCCGTCGAGGCGGTCCGGGTGGACCCGCCCGCCGAGGAGCATGAAGTCGAGCACCGTGACCCGGAGCATCGCCTCCACCACCGGCACCGCGCGCGGCGGGAGCGACGGGTCGTGCCGGCCGACGACCTGGGCCGTCTTCTCGTCGCCAGTCTCCCAGTCGACCGTGCGCTGCTCCTTCGGAATCGACGTCGGCGCGTGCCACGTCACCTCGCCGTAGATCGGCTCGCCGGTCGTGATACCGCCCTGGAGGCCGCCGTGGTCGTTGCCGACCGGCACGGGGTCGCCCTCCGCCGCGACGACGTCCTCGGGGGCGTCCTCGCGCCCCGCGAGCGTCCAGTTCTCGTTGCGGTCGTGGCCGCGCCACTCGGCGGCCTCGCTGCCGAGACCGTACTCGAACGCCGTCGTCGCCGGGATGGACATCATCGCCCGGCCCAGGCGGGCGGGGACGGAGTCGAACCGCGGCGCGCCGAGGCCGCGAGGGACGCCCCGAATCTCGAACTCGACGGCGCCGCCGATGGAGTCGCCCTCCTGCTGGTACCGGTCGATCGCCTCGCGCATCCGGGCTGCCGTCTCGGGGTGAGCACACCGCACCTCGTTCTCCTCGGCGTGGTCGACCATCTCTTCGAAGCTCACCTCCGGCGCCTCGATGTCGCCGATTCGGTTGACGTGGGCCTTCACCTGGACGTCGTGGGTCGACTGGTCCAGCACCGCGCCCGCTATCGCCCCGGCGGCGACCCAGTTCACCGTCTCGCGGGCCGACGACCGCCCGCCGCCGCCCCAGTTGCGCGTGCCGAACTTCGCGGAGTAGGTGTAGTCGCCGTGGCTCGGCCGCGGCGCCGTGACGAACGGCTCGTACTTGCCAGACTTCGCGTCCTTGTTCTGGATCGTCATGCCGACCGGCGTCCCGGTCGTGTAGCCGTCCTGGAGCCCGGAGTTGATCGTCACCTCGTCGGGCTCGCCGCGCGAGGTGGTGATCATCGACTGGCCGGGCTTGCGTCGGTCGAGCTCGCGCTGGATCGTCTCCTCGTCGAGCTGGACCCCTGCGGGACAGCCGGAGACGATACACCCCATCCCCGGACCGTGGCTCTCGCCGTAGGTCGACAGGCGGAAGAGCCGCCCGAACTCGTTCCCGTTCACGTTGTTCCGGTTCGCGCGCGCGAACTTAACTTTCGCCACTCGGGCGAGCCGTCCGGCACCCGGCGAGGCGGGCAGGCGGGCAGCCGGACCGGGCGTGTCTCCCGCGCCCCGGTCCGTGGTGTCTCACCACATCGCGTCCAGCGTCGCCCGGAGTGTCTCGACCGTCGGGTCGAACCCCGGCGGTCCGTTTCCGACGATCCCGTCCGCTGCCGTCGCCTCCGCGACCGCGTCCAGTTCGTCCTCGCTCGGGCCGTCGACGTCGCGGAGTCGGCTCGGGAGTCCCAGCGCGTCCCGCACCTCGCGGACCGCCGCGACGACGCTCGCGGGGTCGCTCGCGACGCCGAGACCCGCCGCCAGCCTGTCGAGGCCGGAGCGGTCCTCGGCGAGGACGGCGTTTACGACGTGGGGCGCCGCGACCGCGTGGGCCTCGCCCTGCTGAACCGCGTCGCCCCGGAGCGTGTGGCCGAAGGCGTGGATCGGACCCAGCGTCGTTCCGTGGGGCCGCGAGATGCCGTACTGGACGAGGACGACACCGACAACCGCGCGCTCCATCGCCGCGCCGTCGTCGAGACAGTCCGGCAGGCCGTCGGCGAGGTAGCGCAGGCCACGCGTCGCCGTCGCGTGGACGACCGGGTTGGCGTTCCGGGCGTAGCAGGACTCGACGCCCTTGTCGAACCCGTTCATCGCCGAGCCCCGGAGCGCGCCGGCGGGCGTCGTCTCGAACAGGGCCGGGTCGTAGACGGCGTGGTCGGGCATCAGGCGCCGGTCGCCCAACCCCGCCCGCGGGCCGTCCGGAAACGAGACGGAGCCGCCGATAGAGAGGTCGGCGCCCGCGAACGTCGTCGGGACGACCGCCGTCGGGAGCAGGTCGGCGTCCGCCGGCGCGCCGATACTGCCCGTGCGCTCTGCCTCGCGCTCCAGCCTGGCCGGGCGACGGTGGTCTGCCGCGAGGAGGCGTGTCGCCTTCGCGACGTCGAGGCTGGAGCCGCCGCCGACGGCGACGAGTCCGTCCGCCTCCGTCGCACGCAGGCGGTCGAGTGCGCCGTACGCGCCCATCACGTCCTTGTCCGGCGTCGTGCCGTCGAACACGCCGGCCAGCCGGCTGCCCAGTCCCGCCCGGAGCGGGCCCATCAGGTCGTCGTTCGCGCCGACGTTCGAGCCACAGACGACGAGCGCCCGCTCGACGCCGTGGCGCGCCAGCGCCTCGTCGAGTTCGTCGACCGCACCACGACCGACCGAGAGGTCCGCGGGCGTGTACGCGTGCTCGAACGACGGCACGCCGCTCGTATCGATCACGGTCGGACGAGCGGGCGGGGGTCGCTAAAGCGTGTGGGAACGCCCGGGTGGACCACGCCACCGGCAGCCGGGCTCGACCCGCGGGCGACGACGCGCCACGGCGGTCCGGCCCGCTCCCCGACGGACAGCCGGGGCCGCGCGCCCGGTCGGGCAGTGCGTCGGGACGGCCTCGCCCTCAGTCCGCGGTCACGTCGGCGCCGAGGCCCGCGAGCGTCTCGAAGAAGCCCGGAAACGAGACGTCGACGTGTTCCGCGCCCGCGATCGTCGTCTCGCCCTCGGCGACCAGTCCGGCAACCGCCAGCGCCATCACGACCCGGTGGTCGCCCCGCCCGTCGACGCGCGCGCCCCGGAGCGTCGTCTCGCCGCCGTGGACGGTCAGCGCGTCCTCGCGTTCCGTGACGGCGGCGCCCATCGCCGCCAGCTCCCCGGCCATCGCGCTCACGCGGTCGGTCTCCTTGTACCGGACGTGTTCGGCGTCGACGATGTGGGTGTCGCCGTCGGCGACGGCGCCCAGCACCGCGACCGTCGGCAGGAGGTCCGGCGTGTCGGCGACGCTCACCTCGACGCCGGAGAGCGGCGCGCGCTCGACCCGGAGTTCGCCCGCCGCGCGGTCCCACTCGACCGCCGCGCCCATCCGCTCGGCCACGTCGACGACCGCGGTGTCGCCCTGCGCGCTCTCGCGGGCACCCTCGACGACGACGGCCTCGTCTGCCGCGACGGCGCCTGCCGCGAGGAGGTACGAGAGCGAGGAGAAGTCGCCGGGCACGTCGTACGTCGCCGCCTCGTAGGCCTGGCCGCCGTCGACGGCGTAGCCCGCCGCCGTCTCGCGGGCGTCGACGCCGAAGTCGTCGAGCAGTTCGAGCGTCACCTCGACGTACGGGGCGGACTTCAGCGCCGTCGTCAGGTCGACGCGCACGCCCTCGTCGGTGACGGCGCCGGCCATCAGGAGGGCGGTGACGAACTGCGAGGAGACGTCGCCGGGCAGCTCGACCGTTCCCCCGGTCACCGCCTCGCCGACGACCAGCGGCGCCTGCCCGTTCCGGCGCGTCGACTCCGCGCGCCCGCCGAGGTCCGAGACGGCCTCCAAGAGCGGTCCGTGCGGCCGCGAGCGCAGCGACGCGTCCCCGGTGAGGACGGCGAGCCCGTCACAGAGCGCGCCCGCCGCCGTCACGAGGCGTGTCGTCGTCCCGCTGTTCCCGCAGTCGACGACGTCGTCCGGCGTCGCCGGGCGCCCGCCGAAGCCGGTGACCCGGACGGCGTCGTTCTCCGCGTCCGCGACGGTCCCACCGAACGCCTCGACCGCGGCGGTCGTCCGGCGGGTGTCGGCGCTCCGCAGCGGCGACCGGACCAGCGTCTCGCCGGCGCCGTAGCCGGCTGCGAGAACCGCCCGGTGGGTGTAGCTCTTCGACGGCGGGGCGCGGGCGCGGCCGGCGACGCGGGAGGCCGCGACGGTGACGTCCATGCCTCTCGCCGCGGCGCCGCGGGTAATCAGGCTACCGGACCCCGCCCCGACAGGCATAGGTCGGGGCAGCCACGGGGAGAGGCATGGACAGCCGCGACCGCTCGGCGCTCGGCGACGTGCTCGGCGACGCCCTCGACGGCGCCGACGGCTACCTGATCGACGCCGACAGCGAGGACCCGAACCAGCGGTACGTCTCCGGCTTCGACGCGCCCGACCCGTTCCACGCCGTCTGGACGACAGACGGCGTCGCGCTCCTCGTCTCCGAACTGGAGTACGGCCGGGCGCGGTCGGAGAGCCGTGCGGCGTCGGTCGCGCGCCTCTCCGACTACGACTACCGCGAGCGGGTCGCCGAGTCGGGCCGCCGCGCGGCGCGTGCCGGCGTCGTCGCCGACTGGCTGGCCGACCGGGGCGTCGAGGCGGTACGGGCGCCCGACCGCTTCCCGCTCGGCACCGCCGACCGCCTCCGCGGGCGCGGCGTGGCCGTCGAGCCGGACCCGGACGACGCCGTCGAGCGGGCGCGGGCGGTCAAGACAGACCGGGAGGTGGACCACGTCCGCGCGGCACAGCGGGCGAACGAGGCGGCAATCGAGCGCGCGGCGGCGCTGATCCGCGAGGCCGACGTCGTCGACGGCGTCCTCCGCCACGGCGGCGAGGCGCTGACGAGCGAGCGGGTGAAAGCCGAGATAGAGCGGACGCTGCTGGACGACGGCTGCGGACTCGACGACACCATCGTCGCCTGCGGCGCGGACGCGGCGGACCCGCACGACCGCGGGAGCGGACCGCTCCGGGCCGGCGAGCCGATAGTCGTCGACGTCTTCCCGCGGTCGAAGGCGACCGGCTACCACGCCGACACGACCCGCACCTACGTCCGGGGCGAGCCCTCGGAGACGCTCGCGGAGTGGCACAGGCTGACGAACGAGGCCCGGGAGGCGGCGCTGGCAGAAGTCGAGGCCGGGACGACCGGCGCCGCCGTCCACGACGCCGCCTGCGACGTCTACGAGGACGCCGGTCTGCCGACGCTCCGTGCCGACCCCGCGGCGGAGACGGGGTTCGTCCACTCGACCGGTCACGGCGTCGGCCTCGCGGTCCACGAGCTCCCGCGCGTCTCGCCCGACGGCGGCGAACTGGCGGCGGGAAACGTCGTCACGGTGGAGCCGGGGCTGTACGACCCCGACGTGGGCGGCGTCCGGGTCGAGGATATCGTCGTCGTCCGCGAGGACGGCTACGAGAACCTGACGACGCTTCCGACCGGACTCGACCCGTAGCGTCGGGTTCATGTCGTCCCCGTCCCGGACAGGCGTATGGACGTCGACGACGAACTCGCGGACGCGCTCGGGGTTGGGGAGCCGACGGCGGGCGAGGCGCCGGCTGTCGTCGTCGTCGTCGACCACGACGCGGGCGTCCGACGGTTCGAGGCCGGCGTGACCGCGCCGGAAGGACGGACGGTCGAACGGGTGGCGGCGGGCGACCTCGAGGCGACGTTCGACGTGACGACAGGCGGACCGGGCGACGGGGCCGTCGAGGCCCGCGCCGTCGACTTCGTCGGTGCCGGGCGGACGCCGCCGGTCGTGCTCTTCGGCGTCCGGTTCGACGCGCCGGTCGACCACGAGCGGGTCGGGTTCACGGCGCGACAGCTCGTCGACCACGAGGAGGGGGACGTCGACGGGTCGGCACTCCGGGTCGAGCCGGCGGAGCGCACCGAACCGCTTTAGCCCGGCGCCGGGCGGTACCTGATATGGACCTGCTGGTCGTCGGTGCCGGCGCGGTCGGCAGGTGGTTCGCCGGTGTCGCGGGCGCCGACCGGGTGGCGTTCGCGGACGTCGACGACGCCGCCGCGCGGGCCGCGGCAGACCGGGCCGGCGGGCGGACGGCGGCGCTCGACGGCGACGAGTCGTTCGACGCCGTCTGTCTCGCCGTCCCGATGCCCGTCGCCTCCGGGGCAGTCGCGCGCCACGCGCCGCGGGCAGAGCGGGCGCTCCTCGACGTCGTCGGCGCGATGACCCCACCCGTCGCGGCGGGACGAGACCACGCCCCGGACCGCGAGCGCCTGTCGCTCCACCCGCTGTTCGCGCCGGAGAACGCGCCGGGGAACGTCGCCGCCGTCCACGACGCTCCCGGCCCCCTCACCGACGACGTCCGGGCGGCGCTCGACGAGAGCGGGAACCGCGTCTTCGACACCACGCCGGCGGAGCACGACGAGGCGATGCGGACCGTCCAGGCCGCCGCCCACGCCGCCGTCCTCGCCTACGGTCTGGCGCGCGAGTCGGTGCGCGACGAGTTCGCCACGCCCGTCTCCCGCGGCCTCGACGACCTCGTCGCGACCGTCACGGGCAACAGCCCGCGGGTGTACCGCGACGTCCAGCAGACGTTCGACGGCGCGTCGGCGGTCGCCGAGGCCGCGCGGCGGGTGGCGACCGCCGACGACGAGGCGTTCGAGCGGCTCTACCGCTCGGCCCGGCGAGCCAGGCAGGCGGGGCGAGAGACCGAGAGCGGAGACGACGGGGCCGGTACCGACCGCGCCGACGGCGGGGGGCGATGACGGTCGACCGCGACGGCGTGCGCGACGCGGCGCGGTACCTCCGGTCCGTGCGGCCGGTCGACCCGGAAGAGATACACGAGTACGTCGAGGGCAGGCCCCACCCGGCGCTGGTCCGGCGCGTCCTCCGCGAGGAGGCGTACGACCTCGGCCTCGTCGAACAGCCCGACGGCACCTTCGTTCCCGTCGACGACGACCCGGTTCCGCCGGCGGGGTGGGCGCCCGGGCGGTTCCCCGACCGGCACGAGGACGCCCTGCGAGACCTGCTTGTCGACCGACTCGGGCCGGGCTGGGCGAGCGGCGCCTCTGGCGACGCGCTCCGGGACCGACTCGCCGAGCTAAAGGAGCGGTACTACCGGCGTGACCCCGTCGACTACGACGAGACGACCGCGCTCGCGTACGCCGTCTACCACCTGCCGGGCTACTGGGCCGCGACGGGCTACGTCCTCGACAGGCTCGCCGCGGCGGGACTGCTCCCGCGCCGCCTCCGCGTCCTCGACGTCGGCGCGGGCGTCGGCGGGCCGGCGCTGGCGCTGTTCGACTGCCTGCCGGACGACGCTGTCGTCGACTACCACGCCGTCGAGCAGAGCACCGCCGCCGCCGACTGCTTCGAGGCCCTCGTCGACCCGCCCCGTGGCGCGCGGACGACGGTCCACCGCGAGCCGGTCGAGTCGTTCGACGCAGCGGGGCCGTACGACCTCGTCCTCTGTGCGAACGTCCTCTCGGAGCTCGACGACCCGGTTGCCGTCGCGCGCGGACTGTTCGACCGCCTCGCCGACGACGGGACGCTCGTCGCCCTCGCGCCCGCCGACCGGAACACTGCGACGGGGCTGCGGAGGGTCGAGCGCGCCCTCGTCGACGACGGGCCGGGGACCGCCTTCGACCCGACACTCCGGCTCTGGCCCGACGCCGCGCCGGCGGACGACTGCTGGTCGTTCGACGTCGGGCGGTCGCTCGACGCGCCGGGCGTCCAGGGCGACCTCGACGCGCAGGGCGCCGGCGGACCGGGCGACGGGACGTTCGTCAACCGGGCGGTGCGGTACGCCTACGCGCTGGTCCGGCGGGACGGGCGGCGGCGCGCCGACGTCCGGGCCGAGCGGTCGCGCCACGCCCGCCTCGGGGAGTCGGAGCGCCACGTCACGAAGCGCGTCGACGCGCTGGTGACCAAGCTCTCGCACGACCTCGGAGCGGGCGGCGCGAACCCGCTGTTCCTCGTCGGCGACGGGAGCCAGCGGACGGACCACTTCGCGGTGCTGGCCCGCGAGTCGGCGCTCAACCGCGCGCTCCGAGAGGCGCCGTACGCCGCGGTCCTCGCACTCGAGAACGTCCTCGTGCTGTGGAACGACGACGAGGCTGCGTACAACCTCGTCGTCGACGGCGAGGCGGTCGTCGACCGGGCCGCGTAGGGCCGAGCGCTTTTGTCCGACCCACGGCAGGTGGCGATATGACAGAGGACCGGCGCCGGGTGCTCCTGACGAACGACGACGGTATCGACAGCGTCGGGTTCCGCGCGCTGTACGACGGGCTGTCCGCCCTCGAGGGCGTCGAGGTGACTGCCGTCGCGCCCGCCGACGACCAGAGCGCGGTCGGCCGGCGGCTCTCGACCCGCGTCGAGGTGTGGGAACACGACCTGGGCTACGCCGTCGAGGGGACGCCCGCGGACTGTGTCGTCGCGGGCGTCGAGTCGCTCTGTCCCGACACGGACGTCGTCGTCGCGGGCTGTAACAAGGGCGCGAACCTCGGCGAGTACGTCCTGGGACGGTCGGGGACCGTCAGCGCAGCGGTGGAGGCGACGTTCTTCGACGTGCCCGCGATCGCCGCCTCGCTGTTCGTCCCGCCGGACCCGGACCGCGACTGGCGCGAGGCCGCGACCGACCCGGCGGACTACGCGGACGCCACCGGCGCGGCGGCGTACCTCGTCGACCACGCCCTCGACGCCGGGGTGTTCGACCAGGCCGACTACCTGAACGTCAACGCGCCGCCCGCCGGCGGCGACTCTGCCCCGATGACGGTGACGTTCCCGTCCGAGACGTACGACATGCGCGCCAGCCGCGACGGCGAGCGGATCCACCTCGACGACATGGTGTGGGGTCGGCTCCACGACGGGTCGCTCGACGAGCCGGCGAACAGCGACCGTGGCGCGGTGATGGCCGGCCGGGTGAGTGTCTCGCCGCTCACCGCCCCGCACACGACCGAGCACCACGAGGCGCTCGACGCACTCGCAGAGACGTACGGGGCCTGACGCGACAGGACACTCCTTTATCTGGATGGACGCCGAACTCGGGGTGTGAGCGAAATCGAGGACTCGACGCCGGGTGCGGAGGACGACGTCCTCTACGAGGTGGTGGTCGACGGCGTGTTCGGCGCCGTCGCCGGCTTCGCCGGGACGGTGGTACTGACGGGCTTCCTGCTGGTGTCGTCGCTGTTCGGCGGCTTCGAGTTCGAGAACTTCGCCGCGACCACGGAGATTCTGCTCCTCGACCCGTTCGTCGGGAGCCTGAGCGCCGTCGTCGGCTACGCCGTCTTCGTGGCCGGCGGGAGCATCGTCTGGCCGCTGATGCTGGCCTCTATCGGCACCTACCTCCCTGGCGACGAGTTCTCGACGAAGGGAACCGTCTTCGGAATCGTCGTCTGGCCGGGGTTCGTCCTCGGCTTCGGCGGCGTCGTCGAGGCACAGACGCTCGGATACGCCTCGTTCGTCGTGCTCTCGCTCTTTGGCCACGCCGCCTACGGCTACGTGATGGGCGACACCTTCGACCGGCTCTACGCCTCCTCGCGGCCGGTGATCGCCAACGGCGTCTCGCCGTTCGACCTCGCGGAGCGGTCCGTCGCCGACGCCGGCGGCACCGCGACCGAGAGCCGGTCGGCACGGACGCAGGCCGCGGCGCGTGCCCGCGCTGCCGCCGACGAGGAGGCTACCGCCGCCGACCCCGTGCGCGACGTCGACGTCGAGGACCTGCCGCCGCTGCTCCGGTTCGACCAGGCGATCGAGCGCATCGACGCCGAACTCGACGACGACTACCCGCAGTTCGACGCGTTCGAGCGGGAGTACGAGCAGATGAAGCGCTCGCCGGCGAACCGCCAGACCCTCGTCAGCGACCTGCGCGCCGACCTCGCGGGGCTCTACGAGCGGCTCCCGGACGAGGACGGCACGGTCGAGCGCTGGCTCGACTCGATGGAGGGACGGATGGACACGTACCTCAAGGCCGGGCGGACGCCGTCGCTGACGCTCAACCTCGTGGACGTCACGCTGGCACAGGACGGCGAACCGGCGGCGGTCGAGAGCCTGCGCGAGTCACTCGCCACCGCCACGGTGACGGTACTCAACCAGGGCGACCGCTCCGGCGCCGTCGTCCGGGTCTCGTTCTACAACG
The DNA here is from genome assembly GCA_028274865.1 of Haloferacaceae archaeon. Taxonomy (GTDB): domain Archaea; phylum Halobacteriota; class Halobacteria; order Halobacteriales; family Haloferacaceae; genus A07HB70. The sequence goes on from JAQCMY010000021.1 coordinate 35,102, forward strand.
ACGACGACATTCTCCTCCGGAGCGACGACCTCTCGATGGGCTACATGGACCCCGGTGAGCGGAAGCAGCTCTCGACGAAGGTGTACGTCCCCTCGATCGCCGACCACTACGAGGCGACCGTGCTGAACCCGAGCGAGGACCAGCGGTTCATCGAGGGGCTCTAGCGCCACTCCCGCTGTTCGACCTTGTTCAGTTCGATGAGCAGGCGGAAGACGGCCTTCACGAGGTGGGTGTCGAGGTCGAACCGCTCCGCGTTCGCCGCCGCGCGCTCCATCACCGCCTCCTCTTGCTCCTCGTCGACCGTGGCCATGCCGCGCTCGGCTTTTACCTGTGCCACGGAGGTCGCGACGTACGTCCGGCGGGCGGCGAGGTCGACGATCTCGCGGTCTATCGACTCTATCTCCGCCCGGAGTTCGTCGAGTGTGAGATCCTCGAGTGCCGGTTCGGTCACGTCATCGTCCGCGCGCCGTCCGTTCGTGTCGTCGTGAGCCATGTGGTTCCCTCGCGTTCGTCCCACGCGTCCCGCACGCGCGTCAGTTCCTCGCGCCCGCCGACCGCGACGACGCTCGGCCCGGTGCCCGACAGCGAGACGCCCGTCGCGGCGTCCATCGCCTCGACCGCGGGGTCGGCCGAGAAGCCGAGCGCCGCCGAGAACGCCAGTCCGTTGACCGTCATCGCCTCCGCGAACCGCCCGTCGAGCGCCAGCTCTTCCACCAGCCGGGCGACGGGGGCGACCGCCACACACCGCCCGGTCTCGGCGTCGGCGCTGTAGACCCGCTCCGGCGGCGTCCAGACGAGGACGTCCCAGTCGACGGTCTCGCGGGCGAGCAGTGCGTCCTCGTCGTTGTCGGTGACGGTGACGCCGCCGAGCATCGACGCGCTTGCGTCGTCGAACGCACCCGTCACCGTCACGCCGGCGTCGCGGGCAGCCGCGACACCGAGACGGCAGGCCTCGACCCGGTCGACGGTCGGCCCGTCGCCGGCCTCGCCGGCATCGCCGGCCCGACCGGGGTCGTCTGTAACCGGCACCCCCAGCGCGTCGAGCGTCGCGAGCACCGTCGCGTTCGCGGCGGCGCTCGACGACTTCAGCCCCGCGGCGGTCGGCACCTCGCTCTCGGTGCGGACGTGGCCGGCCTCGCCCGCGCCGTAGCGGCCGGTCGTCAGGTCGAGGCAGCGCTCGATCAGGGTGGTGTCGAGGGCCGGGTCGCCGGCGACGTCGCCCGTCGTCTCCGACCCGCCGAGTTCGACCGTCGCCGTCGTCTCGGCGTCGATCGCGAACGCCGACCCGCGGCCCGTCGCGAGGGCGTTCAGAACCGTCCCGGCGCCGAGCGCCGTCGCGCGACCTGTCACGCGTCTATCCGAGCGCGCAGGGATGTTATGGCTACCGGAAGGGAGCGCGACGCTTTTTCGCCTGCGGGACCAGTTTCGGGTGTGAAGGGCCACACCGAGGTTGCGCCCGCGACGCTCTCCGTCTCCCTGGTCGACCACGGCGTCGAGGTGGAGTACCTCGACGGGCGCTCGGTGCTCTACCGCGGCGTGCCGGAGGCGATGACGGGACCGCTCCGCGCCCGGCCGGGGCGGGAGGTCCACGTCCTCGTCACCGACGGCACGGACGGCGTCCTCGTCTACGTCGAGGACCGAACGACCGAGGACGAGATACTCGAGGCCACCGGCGTCGGACGGCTCCTCCTCCCCGACGACGGCGAGCGCGAGCGCGAGGTGTTCCCCGGCGTTCGCGCGGCCCGCGTCGGCGACTTCCGGGTCGAGGTGCGGGCCGACCCGGGCGCGGTCGACGAACGGGTGTTCGTCTTCGCGGAGGACGAGTGGGGCGAGGAGTCGTACGAGTTCGTGAGCGAGGAGGGCAGCCGGTGACCCCCGTCGTGTGGTGCAGCCGCTCGCGCAGGACACCCGGCTGTGCGTTCGGCGGCGACGACAGCTCTCGCGGCCTCGAGGCCGGGACCGGCCGTGACGCGGCGAGCGCGGAACCGAGCCGCGGCGGCGCCGAGCGGACCGCGGAGGGGCACCGCTGAGATGTCGGGGGTCGAACTGACCGTCCGCGCGGCGGAGAAGCGCGACGCGGGGCGGGGTATCGCCCGCCTCCCGGAGGCGACCCGGTCGACGCTCGGCGTCCTCAGCGGCGACCCCGTCGTCGTCGAGGGCGAGCGCCCGGCGATCGTAAAGTGCTGGCCGGCCCGCACCGGCGTGCCGGACGGCACGGTCCAGGTCGACGCCGACACGCGGGCGAACGCCGGCGTCAAGGTCGGCGAGACGGCACAGGTGTCGACGACAGGGACGCTCGCCGCCGCCGACCGTGTCGACCTCGTCCCCGTCGGCGGCGTCGACGTCGACGCCGACGACGACGCCGTCGTCGCCGCCGCGACGGAGGCCGTCCGCGACCGGCCCGTCCGCGCCGGCCAGACCGTCCGGGTCGAGCGCGTCGACGCGACCGTGCGGGTGCGCGAGACGGAGCCGACGGGCGACGTACGGGTCGGCGACTCGACGACCGTGGCCGTCGACCTCGACGCCGAGACGCCGGCGGACGAGTCCGACGACCCGGCGCCGGCGAGCGGAATAACCTACGAGGACATCGGCGGCCTCGACGACGAGCTCGACCTCGTCCGCGAGATGGTCGAACTCCCGCTCTCGGAGCCGGAGCTGTTCGCGCGCGTCGGTGTCGAACCGCCGCGGGGCGTCCTCCTCTACGGCCCGCCGGGCACGGGCAAGACGCTGATCGCGAGGGCCGTCGCGAACGAGGTGGACGCGTCGTTTTTCACCGTGAGCGGCCCGGAGATCGTCTCGAAGTACAAGGGCGACAGCGAGGAGCGCCTGCGCGAGACGTTCCGGGAGGCCCGCGAGGCGGCGCCGTCGGTGGTGTTCTTCGACGAGATCGACTCCATCGCCGGGGAACGCGACGGCGACTCGGACGTCGAGAACCGCGTCGTCGGCCAGCTGCTGTCGCTGATGGACGGCCTCGACGACCGGGGCGACGTCGTCGTGGTCGGCGCCACGAACCGTCTCGACAGCCTCGACCCCGCGCTCCGGCGCGGCGGTCGGTTCGACCGCGAGATCGAGATCGGCGCCCCGAACGAGTCCGGCCGGCGGGAGATCCTCGCGGTCCACGCCCGTGGCGTGCCGCTCGCCGACGACGTCGATCTCGACGCCGTCGCGGCGCGCACGTACGGGTTCGTCGGCGCGGACCTCGCGACCCTGCTGAAGGAGGCGGGGATGACCGCGCTCCGGCGCGCCCGTGCCGAGGAGACGCCGACGGCGGAGATCGCGGTGAGGCGACGCGACGTCGAGTCGGCGCTCGCGAGCGTCGAGCCCAGCGCGATGCGGGAGTACGTCGCCGAGCAGCCGACCGAGGGGTTCGAGGCGGTCGGCGGACTCGACGACCCGAAGGCCGCGCTCTCGCGCGCCGTCGAGTGGCCGCTCCGGTACGAGCCGCTGTTCGCGGCTGCGGACGCGACGCCGCCGACCGGCGTGTTGCTCCACGGTCCGCCCGGCACGGGCAAGACCCTGCTGGCGCGGGCGATCGCCGCCGAGGCGGGGGTGAACCTCGTCACCGTCGCCGGCCCCGAACTGCTCGACCGCTACGTCGGCGAGTCCGAGAAGGCCGTCCGCGAGGTGTTCGAACGGGCCCGACAGGCCGCGCCGTCGGTCGTCCTCCTCGACGAGGTGGACGCGGTCGCGCGGGCCCGGGGCGGCGGCGAGAGCGGGGTCGGCGAGCGCGTCGTCTCACAGCTCCTGACCGAACTCGACCGTGCCGCGGACAACCCCTCGCTCGCCGTCGTCACGACGACGAACCGGCGGGACGCGCTCGACCCCGCCCTGCTCCGCCCCGGTCGACTGGAGACCCACGTCGAGGTCCCGGCGCCGGACCGCGGCGCCAGGCGGGCGACGTTCGCCGTCCACACGACGGGGAAGCCGCTGGCCGACGACGTCGACCTCGACGCGCTCGCCCGCGAGACGGCGGGCTACTCCGGCGCCGACGTCGAGGCGGTCGTGCGCGAGGCCGCGATGGCCGCGATCGAGCGCGTGACCGAGCGCCACGGCGACGCCGCGAACGACCACCCAGACGAGGTGGTCCTGACCGAGGCGGACTTCGACGCCGCGCTCCGGTCGGTGCCGGGGTCGCTGGCCTAGTCCCAGAACGACCGGGTGCGGGCGTACTCGCGCTCTCGGTCGAGCAGGTCGCGGTAGAACTCGTCTTCGTTCCGGCGGAGCTTCCCGATGATCCGTGCCGCGGTCTGTGGCCCGACGCCACGGGCGCGGAGCGCGATCGCCGCCCGCTTGCCGTGGGCCTGGACGAGGTTGGCGTTCCGGTGTGCCCGCTCGACCAGCGACCGCTGCTCCTCGTCCCGGCTGTTCGACTGCACCGCCGCGAGCGTCTCCTCGTCGTACGGCGACAGCGCGGCGACACGGGTCGCGCCACAGTCGGGGCACTCCGGGTCGTCGGGGACGCGTCGAACCTTCGTCCGGCGGGTCCACCCGGTGCAGTGGAGACAGACCAGCACCACCCCGTCGTCGAGGATGCGCTCGCGGACGGTGTCGACCACGCCCGCGTCGGCGTTCTCTGGGACCAGAAACTCCCGACCGCCGGAGCGACCGCCGGTTCCGATCGGTGTCGACCCCCGTTCGACGACGACGTCGATCTCGTCGCGCTGGATCCGCCGGAGGAGCGCCGCCGCGCCGTCGACGTCGAGGTCGTCGTGGAACACCTGTCGGACGGCCTCGTCGAACACCGGCGTGTCCTCCAGGGCGGCCATCAGCCGGTCGGCGCCCATCCGGTCGCCCCGGTCCCGGTCCAGCCGGCCGAACGTCGTCGCGACGTCGACGAGCGCGAACTTCAGCGCGTCCGAGCGCTTCAGGGCGAGTTCGAGGAGCGCCGCGACGTGGTCCGGGTCGGTCTCTCGAAGCACCTCGACGACAGCCGGCGGGCCGACGCCGCGTGGCACCTCCAGTTCGACGCGGTACGGGTCGACCTCCAGCCCGACCGACGAGCCGGTTCGCTGGCCGAGGAGCGCCGCGACGAGCCGGCCGAGAGACTCGTTCACTCGGTGGCCAAACGGCGCGTTCAACACCACCTCGCGGCCCCGCCCCTCGACGACGAGCCGGTCGGCGGTCGGAACCGCGTGGTCGGCCTCGACCTGGCGCTCGACCCGTTCTAGCCCGGCGGCGAGGGTGCGCTCGTCCGCCGGAAACTCGGCTGCCGTCTCCGCGGCGACCGTAGAGCTGTCGGCATCGGGCGCGCGGAGGCGGTCCGCGGCGCGTTCACGAACCGTGCCGACGTCGTTCGCCACCGCCGCGGGGACGGGAATCTCCCGCCCGACCCACGACGGCACCTCGCCGGCGGGGTCTCCGACGGGCGAGACCTCGACGCGCTCCTCCTCCTCGTCGACGTTCGCGACCCGCCACATCCGTCCGCCGTGGACGAACGTCGACCCCGGCTCCGCGAAGTTGACGACGAACCGCTCGTCGAGGCTCCCGACGTGAGACTGCGAGGAGACGTCGTACACCCCGAACGTCGTCTCGTCGGGGATCATCGACAGGTTGGCGTAGAAGTACTGCCAGGTTCCGCCGGACGTCTCCAGCCGGTCGGTCTCCTCCTCCAGCCACAGCACCCGGTTGCCGGACAGTTCGCGGACCACCTGCCGGAACGCCTCCGCGTCGAGGTCGCGGAACGGGTACGCCCGACACACCACCTCGTAGGCACGGCGGGCGCTCACCTCGCCCTCGTCCATCACCAGCCCCGCGACCTGGTTCGCGACGACGTCGAGGCTCCCCTCGTGGATTGCCGCGGGTTCGACCGCGCCGTCGAGCGCCCGTCGGGCGATCGCGAGCGCCTCCAGCGTGTCGTCGGCACCGCTCGTGACGACCGTCCCCTCCGAGACGCGGTCGCGGCGGTGGCCCGCACGGCCGACGCGCTGGAGCAGTCGGGCCACCTCGCGGGGGCTGTTGTACTGGACGACGTGGTCGACCCGCCCGACGTCGATGCCGAGCTCCATCGACGAGGTACAGACGAGCCCGTCGAGTTCGCCCGACTTGAACGCCGTCTCGGCCTCCAGGCGCGCGTCGCGCGAGAGCGACCCGTGGTGGACGCCGATCGGCTCGTCGAGCGCTGTGAACCGCGCCGCCAGCGCCTCTGCCGTCGACCGGGTGTTGACGAAGACGAGCGTCGACTCGTTCTCGCGGACGGCGTCGCGTATCGCCCGGACGTGTGCCGCGAGTTCGGGGTCGGTCGCGAGCTCGCCGGCCAGCCGCTCGTCCTCGGCGGTCACCTCGGGCGCGACGACGTCGACGGCGAACCGCGAGCCGGCGTCGACCTCGACGACCGCACAGCCCCGCGCGCCGGTGAGGAACTGCCCGACCTCGTCGGGGTCGCCGACCGTCGCGGAGAGGCCGACGCGCTGGACCGGACCGGCGACCTCGCGCAGGCGCTCGAGGCCGACGGCCAGCTGTGCGCCGCGCTTCGAGGCCGCGAGCTCGTGGACCTCGTCGACGACGACGTGGGCGACGTCCGCGAGCGCGCGCCGGAGCTTCGAGCCGGTGAGCATCGCCTGGAGCGTCTCCGGCGTCGTGACGAGGACGTCCGGCGGGTCGTCGGCCTGCTTCGACCGCTGGTAGTCCGAGGTGTCGCCGTGCCGGACGTCGACCGCGAGGTCGAGTTCCTCACCCCACCAGTCCAGGCGCTCGCGCATGTCGCGGTTGAGCGCGCGGAGCGGCGTGACGTACAGGACGCTGATCCCGAAGCGGCTGTCTGCCTCGTCGACGGCGGAGAGGACGGGTAGCATCGCCGTCTCGGTCTTGCCCGTGCCCGTCGGCGCGACGACCAGGGCGTTCCGACCGCCGGCGATCGGCGGGATCGCCCGGCGCTGTGGCTCGGTCGGGGTGGAGAATCCCCGCTCCGAGAGCGCCGCGCGGACGCCCGGATTCAGGTGGGTGAAGGCGTCTGCCCCGGTCAGTCGCTCGCCGTCTGCCATCGAACGGACGTTCGTGACGGCGGCCCTTGAGACGTGTGTTCGGCGCCGTGGGCCCGAACGTTGAGGTGGCTGCCGGTCGCACGACCGGCGTGAACCACACCCTGTTGATGTGGGGCTCACTCGCCGTCTTCGGGGCGCTCGCGGCCGGCGAAGCGGTGCTCGCGGTCCGTGCCGCCCCGGGTGTCCCGGTCGTCGAGGCAGCCGCGGCGTTCGCCGCCTTCCTCGTCCTCGGAGGGGCACTGATGGCGCTCCGTGACCCCGGGACGTTCGAGCCGCCGGCGCCGTGGGTCGCCTACGTCGCCGCCGCGAGCACCGTCGTCTACGCCGTCTCTGCCGTCGTCTAGACGCGGCGGTAGTCGCCGAGACGCGTTCCGTCGAGCAGGTAGACCTCGCCGTCGGCGAGAGCGTCGGGGAGGAACGGCGCGAGAAACGCCTCGGCCTCGACGTTCACCCGCGTCCCGCCGGACCGGCCGTTGAACGCCGGGACGACGACGAGTTCCGGGTCGGAGGCTGGCCACGCGACGTCGCCGTCGTCGGCGAACGGGCCGCTTTGGAGCCGGCCACGGAGCCACGCGCGCTCGGAGCGCGCGCCGCCGACGGCGTCCTCGAGCCGGACCCGCGGGTGTTCGTGGCCGACGACGACCGACTCGGCGCCGAGCACAGCCGGCGCCGGCCAGGTGTGACCGTGGGCGAACCCGACCGGTCCGGCGCGCCACCCCGTCGGGTCGCGCACGTCGACGGGGCGGTCGGCGAGCGCCTCGGCGACTCCCGCGTCGTGGTTGCCGGGGACGAGCGTCACCGCCGCGCGGTCGAGCGCCGCGTCGACGAGTGCGCGGAGCTCCGCCGTCTCGGCGCCCGACGGGTCGCCGATGCGGTGCGCGAGGTCGCCGACGACGACGAGACGGTCGGCGTCGGTGCGGTCGAGGAGCGAACAGAGCCGGTCCCGCCGGGCGTCGGCGGCGGAGTCGAGCTCCACGCCGCGCTCGTAGCGCAGGCCGGCCTCGATGCCGGCGTGGACGTCCGCGACGACGAGGGCGCGCTCTCCGTCGAGGTCGGCCGTCGCCGCCGGTTCGCCCGGCACCGGGTCGATCAAATCGGCTTGAGCGTCGTCTCGTCCGGCTCGTAACACCGACCGCTCATCAGGGCGTCCTGGACGGCCTCCTCGACGGCGTCCGGGTCGGCACCGTGGTCGTCGACGACGCGCGCGACGACGGTCTCGCGGTCCGCGCCGGAGCCGTCGTCGAGCGCCCGCATCGCGTCGACGACGGCGTCCTCGAGGTCGGCACCGGCGGCTGTGTCGTGTTCGGGGCCGTCCTCCTCGGCGTCTGTCGCCGCGGCTGCTCCGTCGGCCCCGGCGGCGTCATCGTCTGCGGATGCCTCCGGCTCCGGTACGTCGATGTCGGCCTCGCCCGCCGAGTCGACCTCTGTCGCCGTCTCGAACTCCGTGCCGAACTCCGCGGCCTCCGCGCGCTCCGTCTCGTCCATCTCGTAGAGACCGTCGTCGTCGAACTCGCCGGTGTCGAAGTCCCCGAGGTCGTCCGTCGGTCCGGACGGATCGTCGTCCGTCGCCGCTGTGGCCTCGGGCTCGTCGGTCGGCGCCGCGTCGGCAGGCGAGCCGACGTCTGTCGGCGCCGCAGGAGCCTCGTCCGTCGGGTCGGCCCCCGTCGTCGACGTCGACTCGGCCTCCGGCGCCGCCTCGGCTGTCGGGTCGCCGTCCGCTCCCGACCCGACCGTCGCCTCGGGAGCCTCGCCGGCGTCGGCGGCTACGTCCGCCTCTGCCGGGGCGCGGCTGTCGGGCGTCCCCGTGGCCGCCGTCGGCCGCGACGGGAGCGGTCCGAGTGTCGCCGCGCCGCCCGCTGCCGGCGCGAGCGAGAGTCCCGAGACTGCGTCGCGCTCGCCGGCGACGAGCTCCAGCGCCTCGACGGCCATCCGCCGAACCTCGTCGAGGTACGCCTCGGTCGTGCCGTACCGCTCGAGTGCCAGCGGCACCCCCGCGGCGAGTGACTCGGAGACGCCCTCGTCGGCGAGGGCGGCTCGCAGCTCGTCGCCGCGTGCCTCGCGGCCGAGCGCGTCGGCGGCGACGGCGACGCGGCGGAGCGTCGCCCGGGCGGCGTCGACCACCCACCGGTCGCGGGTGTCGGCGTCGACGGCGTTGACCGACTCGGGGCGGAGCGAGGAGAACACGCGGTCGCCGTCTTCCGGCTCGAACGTCCGGGCTTTGCCGGTGAGCGCGACGAACTCCGGCGGCTCGGTCCGCTCGAAGAACGCCAGCGCCTCCGGCTGGTACTGGCCGGCGTACGAGACGAACGCTCCCGTCGGGTCGGCGACGCGGGCGCGCACCACCCCGTCGTTGACCTGCTCCACCTCCGTCAGCACGCCGACGGCGAAGGCGCGGTTGACACGCGCGCCCGTCGGCAGGACGACGTAGTTCGGCGCGCGCTCCTCGTCGCTCTCGCGGTAGGAGACGGTCACGTCGTCGAACTCCGCGGCGAGCAGACGGGCCGCCACCTCGCGTCGGCCCGGCCCGTCGTCGCCGTCGTCGCTCGAGCTCATTCCGCGGCCTCCAGGTCGGCAAGCGTCTCCGCGGCCAGCCGCGCCGGCGGCTCGCCCGCCGGGTCGAACTCCGTCGCGTCGAGGTTCGCGCCGTACTCGTCGACCGAGATGGTCCCCCGGACGCGGAACGCCCGTCCGACGATCGACTCGGCGATGTCCTCCTGGACGACGCCGCGGTCCATCGCCTCCGTCGCGGCGGCGCGGGCCGCCTCCAGCCCGCCGCCGTACACCGCTTCGGTCAGTTCGTCGTCCAGAATCGCCGTCACCGTCTCCGTCCCGTCGTCGAGAATCGCCTTCACGCGCAGGTCGTCGACGGCGTCGACCTCGCCGTGAGACCGGCACTGCCCGTTCTGGACGACCCGAGAGCAGTTCGGACAGCGCTCGATGAGACCGGAGCCGTCGCGCACGCCGATGACGCTCGCGACCACCTCGACGTCGAACAGGCCGCCGCTCTCGACCGCCTCGGCGAGCGTGAGCCGCGGCGCGTCCTCGACCACGTCGACTGGCCGGTCGAGCGGCGTCGCCTCGGTGAACTCTGTGAGGTTCACCTGCGGCACGCCCCGGAACTCCCGGACGTAGACGTCCGAGAGCCGGAGCGTCGCGCCCTCGACGAGCGCGTCGCGACACTGCCAGTCGGTGAACGGCAGCCGCGCCGTCTCGTCGGCGAGCACGCCCTCGCGGATGGTCGTCTCGCCGTCTCGCCCGTCGATCGTCCGGTCGTCTGCCTCTCGCACCTGTACCTCGACGGTCCGTCCCCGGTCGCCGGGGCGCAGGTCCCGCAGGTCGCGGTCGCCGCCGACCTCGTGTGGCACCTCGACCGGGTCGGCCGTCCTGACCG
>JAQCMY010000026.1 GCA_028274865.1 Haloferacaceae archaeon
CGGGTCTTCGATCTCACCCGTCACCGCCTCGAGCGCGTCCGTCGCGGTGGTCAGCCCCACCGCCGTCCCCTCGTCGGCGTCGGACACGAGCGCGGGCGCATGGTGTTCGTCCCGAAACCGGTCGACGGCGTCGCTGACGAGCGTGTCTGCCCGAAGCGTCGTCGGTGGGGCGGCGATATCCTCGAACGTGACCGCGCCGCGCCGGAGCTCGTCGATCGGCGAGAATCGCACGTGCGGGCGCTCCGATCCGGCTGAGGCGCTCCCGTACGGAGCCGGCTGTCGAGAGAGACGACGGCCTCGTGGCCGACCGTCATGTCGCTGACGGGCTGTTCGCCGACGGCAGACACGTCCGGGGTCTCCGCCCGCTGCTCGGAGCGGGCCCCGCGGTGTCGAACTCGAGCCGTGGACGCCGCCGACCGCGTCGGGGCGCGGGGCCCGGTCTACGTCGGGACCGTCGCGGCGAAGACGGCGTGACAGACGGCCACCAGCGCGCCCGAGGGTGTGGACACAGCCCGTCTCGCACAGCGCGGCCCCGACGGCGGCGACCACCGCCGCGGTGCTCCCGCCGGCGGGCGCGGCGCGCTCCGACGCGATGCGGTCGAGGAGCTCGTCGAGCGTCGCGGTCCGGTAGTCCATCGAGCGGGGTGGGCGTGGTGCCGACGGGTATTAATCCGGGCGTCGGCGACCCGTCCCGACGTGGCCTCCGGCCGGCGGCGCGGCACTTACGGCGCTCGCCCCGGTAGCCCCGGTATGGACGTGGCCCCCGACGGAACGGCGGGTGACGCCGTGCCGGCCGAGGAGGCGTTCGGCATGCTCGGCGACGCGACCCGGGTCGACATCCTCCGCGTCCTCGGCGACGCCGACGGCCCGCTCGCGTTCTCGACGATCTACGACCGCGTCGACGTCGACGACTCGGGACAGTTCAACTACCACCTCGACACGCTCGTCGGACACTTCGTCCGGAAGACCGACGACGGCTACCGGCTCGCCCGGCCCGGCAGACGCGTCGTCGAGGCGGTGTTCGCCGGAACGGTCACGGGCGAGGCGCGGCTCCCCCGGACGCCGGTCGACGAGACCTGCGAGTACTGTGGCTCGACGCTGACGGTCGAGTGGCGCGCCGGGAGCGTCGAGCTGTACTGCACCGGCTGTGCGGGGCGCTACGCCCGGACCCACGGCGGGAAGCCCCGCGGCCACGACGCGGACCGTGGCTACCTCGGTCGACTGCTCCTGCCTCCGGCCGGGCTCGCCGACCGCGACGCCGACGGCGTCCTCGACGCCGCCTGGACATGGACGGCGGGCGAGGCCGCCGCGCTCGCCGGCGGCATCTGCCCGCGGTGTTCGGCGACCGTCGACCGCACGGTGCTGGTCTGTCGCGACCACCGGGCGGACGCGGGGCAGTGTCCGAACTGCGACAGTAACCACGCCGTCGGGGTTCGGTTCGACTGCTCGAACTGCATCCTGCAGACCGGCGGGTCGGCAGTGCTCGCGCTCGCGACCCAGACCGACCTGCTCGCGTTCCTGACCGACCACGGGCTGAATCCGCTGGCGCCCGACGCCATCGGTCGGCTCAACGAGACGTACCAGAGCTACGAGGAGGAGCTCCTCGCGGTCGACCCGCTCGACGCCCGCCTCAGCTTCACCGCCGACGGCGACAGCCTCACCCTCCGCGTCGACGAGGACCTCGCCGTCGTCGAGGCGACCCGCGGCGACGGCGGTCGGTAGCCCGGTCGGGACTCGACGGGGTCGGGTGAGGCCGGGGACGACAGCGCCGCCGCCCGAGCAGCAGGGCCGCGCCGCGCGGTCGCGCGCCGCGAGCCGAGAGCCGGGTCCGGCGCCGCCTCGTGGTCGGCGACCCGGTGCCGGGCTCGCGCCGAGCGAGCAGCGCCCGTGCGACGGTCGGCGCCGACGCCGGGAGCGCGAGGCCGGCAACGAGGTGGACCAACCCCCCGGCAGCGCCCGGCGCCAGCACACCGACGCCGAGCGCCACCAGCCAGCCACAGCCGGCGAGTCCCAGCGTCAGGACGCCGTACCGCAGGGAGCGGAGGACGACCGAGACAGTCGGGTCGTCCGCTCCGGTCGACTCCGTGGCGCCGACCCGGTCGAACACAGCGTCTCGCGCCTCCGAGCGGTCCCGCATCTCGACTGTCGAGAGGGGCTCGCCCGACTAATACATAATCAGAACGATATTTCTGTGCGCGAGATTACCGAAGCTCGTTTCTGTCACCAGCAAGACACGCTGCGACCGACGCCGCTCCGTCGTCGGCAGGAGAGCCGAGACGGGCGACAGGCTACGACCGGATCGACCCGTCGAGGAACTCGAGGGTCTGCTGCCAGGCGTCCCGGGTGTCCTCCGGGCGGAAGCTCTCGCCGCTCGGGTTCGCGAACGCGTGGCCGGCGCCCTCGTAGACGTACACCTCGTGTTCGACGCCGAGGTCGTCGAGCGTCTGGTCGAACGCCTGCACGTCCTCGAGCGAAACGACCTGGTCCTCCGAGCCGAAGATCCCGAGGACGGGGCCGTCGATCCGTTCGAGCGTCTCCCGGTCGGTGGCGAGCGTGCCGTAGTAGACCACCGTCGCGTCGAGGTCGGCGTCGCTCAGGCTGAGCCGCAGGCTCTGTCCGCCGCCGAAACACCACCCGAGGCTCGCGACCCGACCGGTCGTCGCCTCGTTCGCGCGCAGTCCCTCGACCGCGCCGGACATCGTCGCGACGGCCTCCTCCGGGTTCTCACGGACCGTTCCGGAGAGCTCCGACGCCTTCTCCGAGTCGGTCGCCACCTCGCCGTCGTAGAGGTCGACGGCGAACACCACGTACTCGTGGCCGGCGAGGATCTCCGCCATCCGTTCGATGTTCTCGTTCAGCCCCCACCACTCGTGGATCATCACGACCGCGGGGTAGGTGCCGTCGTCCGCGGGCCGCGCGAGGTAGCCCGGCGACCCGCCGAGGGTCGTCCGCTCGGCGGTGATTGAGACCAGGTCGGTCGCGTCGAATATCTCGGCGTTCTGGTCCGAGGCCGCGACCTCGCAGGTGCCGTCGACCTCGACGGCGCCGGGCTGACAGCCCGTGTGCGGCGTCTGCGTGTACGTTCCGTCCGCCGTCGTCTGCACGGGCGTCTCCGCGGTCGGCTCGGCTGTGCCGTCTCCGCCAGACCCGCTCGGCGTCGTCCCGGCACACCCGCCGAGGAGCGCCAGCGCCGTCCCGCTCAGCAGCTGTCGTCGTGTGACCATCACGAGCGTCACGGGCCGTGGATTGAAACCTGTTCTGACGGAGCCACGGCGGTCGTGTGGCGCGGCGACCCACCGCCGGCCTGCGTCTCAGTTCGTGCCCGATTGGGCCGGCATCTTCGGGACGAGCCAGGCGACAAACGCGTCTGGGCTCCGCGTCTGCGTCCAGACGGTTCCCTCGCCGGTGAACTCACAGACGAGGCCTTCGCCGCTGAACAGCGTCGACCGCAGCCCGCCGATGCGCCGCACGTCGAACGTCAGCGTCTCCTCGAAGGCGACGATGTGGCCGGTGTCGACGACGAGCGACTCGCCCGGTTCGACCTCGTGGGTCTCGATGGCGCCGTAGCTCGAGATGAACGCCGGACCGGTGCCGGACAGCCGGAGCATGAACAGCCCCTCGCCGCCGAAGACGGTGCCCGCTTCACCGAACTCCGTGCCGATGTCGACCGCCGGGTCCGCGGCGAGAAACGACGACGACTGGACGAACAGCGTCTCGTCGTCCAGCAGATGGTGCTGAACATCCCCGGACAGCGCGGGGGCGGGTTCGACCGTCCCGCCGTCGGCTGTCGTGAAGGTGTTCATGAAAGACGACTCGCCGCCGAGGATCGACCGAGACAGCGAGTTCAGGATGCCGCCCTCGGCCCGTGCCGTGACGTCGATGTCGCCGGCGTAGCTCACCATCTCCGGCCTCTGTTCGCACCGATTCGCCCGGGTCGAGCGCGAGGCTGAGCTGTGCGTACGAGGGTCGGCTGGTGATCTCGTGGTCCACGCCGTCCGTTCAACGAGATATCACTTATCGGTCGGGTCAGTCGACCACGTCGGCCTCGGCGTCGGGCGCCGGAGACGACAGCGGGGGCACGACGCCGCGTGCGGCGAGAGAGTCCGTCTCCGGACAGAGCGCGGTCCGCCGACTCAGACCATCCCCGTCGCGGCGAAGACGGCGTAGCAGACGGCCACCAGAACCCCCGAGTGGAGCAGCGCCTCGTACCACCCGCGCGAGGCGACGCCCGCGAACCAGCCGGAGCCGAGCATCGTCGCCTGCGTGACGACGTACAGCCGGTAGCG
>JAQCMY010000027.1 GCA_028274865.1 Haloferacaceae archaeon
TCCGACTCGAACAGGTCGAGAAACGCCGCCGCGACGACGAGGTCGGCGGTCGCGTTCGGGGCGCGCGCCAGCGCGTCGCCCGTCTCGAACCGCACGACGACGGACCGCTCGCCGTCAGAGAGCCGTGTCGGGGCCTCGTCGACCACGTCGTAGCCGGCCTCACGGGCGAGCGCCGGTAGTCTGTCTCGCGCCGCCGCGAGCACCGCGTCGTCGGCGTCGACACCCCGGTAGGTCGTCTCGGGGGGCAGGTCCCACGCGAGGAGCCGACGGAGCGTCGAGCCGACGCCGGGACCGGCCTCGAACACCCGGAGTCGGTCCCGGTCATCGCGCGTCACCGCTTCCCTGACCCGGTCGAGCGCCGGACGGTAGAGCGCGCGGTCGTCGACCGACTCCTTCGCGCGGAGGTACCTGACCTTCGAGAACTCGTCGGGAGCGTGTGGGTGACCGGACACGACCGAACACCGGGCCGGCGGGCGAAAAAGCTACTCAGTCCGGTCCTGGGTCCGGGGTTCGGAACGCGCCGAGGTCGAGCGACCAGTCGTAGTCGTCGTACCGGAGGCGCGACCCGGCGGAGGCGCCGGGCGGGAGCGCGTCGTACTCGTCCAGGAGCGCCCAGACCCCTGCGAGGCCGCCGAAGTCGCCGCGGTACCACGCGAGGATGCGGGGGACGGTCACGGTGTCGGTCCGCCGGTCGTAGCGCACGGTCCCGTCGAGGTAGGCGCGCGCCGCGAGGGAGAGCTGGTCGGCTATCCTGTCGGCGTCGTACGCCGCGACAGCGGGACACGAGGCCGCGCCACAGTTCAGCGCGAAGTGGACGCGCGGGTCCGGGTCGCGCACCCGGTGGCGGCGCTCGAACGCGTCCGGAACGGGCCGCGGGAGGTAGCCGAGGCCGACAGAGAGCTTCGACCCGCGGAGGAGCCCGTGTTCGATGTCACTCGGGCTCAGGTCGGTGTCGGCGACGGTGACGACGGGCGTGCGGAAGAATCGCAGGCGGGCGAAGCCGGCGAAGCGCGACGGCTCCTCCGCGAGCCGCGCGTTCACGGCGGCGTTGTAGACGTTCGTCCAGAACGCCGTCCGGGCGTCGTCGCCGAGTCTCGCGAGGCGGTCCTCGCCGAGGGCGGCGAGGGCCGCCTCCGGCGCGCCCGGCGTGTCGCCGCGCCGAACCGCGTCGAGGTACGACCGGGCGAGGTCGACCGGGGGCCGCTCCGTGGCGACTGTCACGGCGGGCGTACGCCGGGCTGTGGCAAAAGCGGAGCGGGGACGGGAGAGCGACCGGCACAGCCGGAAGGCATTTGTCTCGTTCCGCGGAACGGAGGAGCGATGGAGGCCGACAGCGTCACGGCTGCAGCCGAGTGGGACGTCGTGCCGGCCGGCCAGGGGCACGAGGGGCTTCGCACGCTCGCGGCCGACGGCTTCTCGGGGGGGGTCACCGACGGCGCCGCGTGGGCGATGCTGACGAACGGCCGTGTCGTCGGCGTCGTCGACGGGTCGGTGGAGTCGTTCGCCGACGCCGACCTGACGGCACACGAGGCGCCGGACCCGGCGCTCCCGCTGCTCCTCGTGATGCGCGAGCGGTCGGCGGCGCCGCGGGCGCAGTACTACACCGAAGAGACGCCGCTCTCGGAGCTTGACGCGACGCTCCGGGGCGGCGGGTTCACCGGCTTCGTCGAGCTGTCCGAGAACGTCCTCTCCGGCGACTACTACGTCGTCTACTACGGCGGCGACCGCCTCCCCGTCGCGTTTATCGGGGGGAACCGGCGGCTGACGACCGGCGACGAGGCGTTCGAACGCGCCGACGACGAGGTGGGTATCTACGCCGTCCACGACGCGGACGTCTCGGTCGTCGACGTCCCCGGCGGCGACCCCGAGTCGGAGGCGGGCGGCGTGCCCGCCGGCGACGACGCCGAGACGACGGCCACGGACGAGCCGGCGGGCGCCGACGACGGGGTGGCCGTCCCCGACAGCCGGGACGGCGCCGAGCACGACGACTCCGCCGGACAGGCGGCGGGCGGGACGGACCAGCCGGCCGTCGAGATCGACGGCGAGACGGCAGCAGCCGGCGGGCGGGCGGCGCCGACGGCCGAGGAACGAGACGACGGGTCCGAGACGGCGGCGGACGACGACACGGACGATGGCGGAGACGCACGCGGCGCGGTCGGGGCGGCTGACGTCGGCGGCGACCCGCCCGGCACGTCGCCGGTCGACGTCGACATCGACGACGGCGTGTCGGACGTGGACGGCTCCGTCGCCGACGGCACGGCAGCCACGCCAGCCGAGGGTGCCACGGCGAACCGCGACGACGCAGACGGCAGGCACGACGACCTCCGGGAGAAACTCGACCGCGTCCGGACCGAACGCGACGACCTCCGGGAGAAACTCGACCGCGTCCGGACCGAACGCGACGACCTCCGGGAGCGCGGTAGCGGGACCGAGCACGGGTCCGCGGACGGGGCCGGAGACGAAACGGCCCTGACGGCGGCGATGGCGCTCTCGGGGACGAACCTGTTCGTGCGCTACGGGTCGAAGGCCGACCCGACGCTGGGGGCGGCGCTCGGCGAGGGTGTCGAGCGCGAGGCCGTCGAGGAGAACCTCTCGCTGGAGGTGCACACGAGCTTCGAGCGCGAGCACGCGACGGTCGAGGGCCGACCGTTCGACGGGTTCCTCCGGGCGTCGGTGGAGTACCGGTTCGTCGAGTGGCTGGTCCGCGCGCTCCCGTACGAACTCCGGGACGCGGCGGGAAAGCGCCCGCTCGGGCGGCTCTACGAGGCGATTCCGTCGTTCGACCGTGCCGAGATCGACGGCGCGGTCACGGTCGAGGGCGACGGTGAGGTGAGCTTCGACGTGGTGCTCCGGGACCGGAAGGGCGCGCCGCTGGCCGTCGCGAGCGTGTTCGACAGCCGCGAGCCGGCCACCGAGGAGATGCTGTCGGACCTCGTCGAGCGCGCCAGGCCCGCCGCAGCCGCAAACGAGTCGCTCGGGACCGCGCTGTTCGTCACGACGAGCTACTACGCGCCCGGCGCCCTCGAACTCGCGGAGGCAGAGACGTCCGGCGGCGGCCTGTTCGGCCGCGGGGCGAAGGAGAGCTACGTCAGGCTAACTCGGAGCCACGGCTTCCACCTGTGTCTGGTGGAGGCACGCGGCGACGACTTCCACCTCGGCGTGCCGGAGCTATAGTTCGGCCTCGAGTTCGGCCTCGTCGCCGACCTTCATCTCCTCGAGCTTGGTGACTATCTCCGCGACCTTCTCGTCGAGGTCCTCGACGAACTGAGCGGTCGTCTCGGTGGTGATCGCCCCCTGGCTGGACGGCTCGATGAGCGACTCCTCCTCGAGGACACGCAGCGAGTAGCGCACCTTGTGGTGTGGGTACCCGGTCTCGTTGGACATCTTGACGATGCCGATCGGCTCGTTGTTGATGACCATCTTCAGGACGAGAAGGTGGCGCTCCAGCATATCGACCTCCTTCTCAAGCCGGTCTATCATGACGCGTGTTAACTCGCCAGTCGACCGCTTAAATCTATCGTCGAGAGGCTGCGAGAGCCGACGTGTGGCGGCGACCGTGGCCTCTGGGGACCGTAATCGGTATCACTCGGCCCGGGAAAGTAGCGATCCGATGACCGTCACCATCGTCGGCGCCCAGCTCGGCGACGAGGGAAAGGGCGCCCTCGTCGACCGCTGGGGCGGGCCGGCAGACGTCGTCGTCCGGTTCCAGGGCGGGGACAACGCCGGCCACACGGTAGTCCACGGCGGCGAGGAGTACAAGCTCTCGCTCGTCCCGAGCGGCGCCGTCCGCGGGAAGACGGGTGTCCTCGGTAACGGCTGCGTCGTGAACCCTCGGACCCTGTTCTCGGAGGTCGACACCCTCGGCGAGCGCGGCCTGGAGCCGGACGTGCGGGTCGCCCGCCGGGCGCACGTCATCCTGCCGTACCACCGGGTGCTCGACGGCGCCGAGGAGGGCGAGAAGGAAGACGACGGGCTGGAGGCCGGGACGACCGGCCGGGGGATCGGCCCGACCTACGAGGACAAGGCCGGCCGGCGCGGCATCCGGGTGGGTGACCTGCTCGACCCGTCGGTGCTCCGCGACCGGCTCGAGTACGTCGTCCCGCGCACCCGCCGGCTCGCCGAGTCGGTCTACGGGATGGACCTCGACGCCGCGACGGCGCCGGACCTGCCGGTCGACCTCGCGGACGCGTTCGACGTCGAGTGGCTCCACGACGAGTTCGTCGACTACGGCCGGCGGCTCCGCGAGGAGTCGATGGCCGTCGACTGTGGCGACTACCTCGCCGAGCGGCGGGCGGCGGGCGACCGCGTGCTGTTCGAGGGCGCACAGGGTGCCAGCCTCGACATCGACCACGGCGGCTACCCCTACGTCACCTCGTCGAACCCGACGGCGGGCGGCGCAGCCGTCGGGACCGGTCTCGGACCGGGTGTCGCCGGGCGCGGCGAGGTCGTCGGCATCGTGAAGGCCTACCTCTCGAAGGTCGGGGCGGGTCCGATGCCGACGGAGCTGGACGGGGCGCTCGCCGAGCAGATCCGCGAGCGCGGCGGCGAGTTCGGCACCGTCACGGGCCGTCCACGGCGTATCGGCTGGCTCGACCTGCCGATGCTCCGGCACGCCGCCCGCGCGAGCGGGTTCACCGGTGTCGCGGTCAACCACCTCGACGTGCTGGCCGGCCTCGACGACCTCAGGGTCGCGACCGCGTACGACGTCGACGGCGGTCGCGTCGAGACGCCGCCCGCGACGGCGGAGCGGTGGGCCGCCTGTGACCCGGTCTACCGCGACGTCGCGCCGTGGCCGGACGTCGACTGGGGCGCCGTCGAGGCGTACGACGACCTGCCGGCGGCGGCGCGGGACTACCTGGACGTCGTGCGCGACGCCGTCGACGCGCCCGTCTACGCCGTCGGCGTCGGCCCGGACCGCGAGGCGACCGTCGAACTGACAGACCCCTGGGGCGGGGAGGGACGCCGCTAGTCTCGTCGACCGCACTCCTTTTGTCGACGCCGGGCGGACCGAGTCGCATGAAAGAGTCCCTGCTCGACATCCTGCGAGACCCGCTCGACAAGGCGGAACTCGAGATCGAGGTCGACGAACGCGACGGCGACGAGATAGTCGAGGGACGGCTGATCGGGACGGAGACGGGCGAGGTGTACCCGATCGAGGACGGGATTCCGAACCTCCTGCCGCCGGACATGCGCGACGACTGACCCCCGGACCTTTTTACCTGCCCGCGACACCTCCAGCCGTGCCGCCGCTCCCCGTCGAACTGAACCGCGACCGGCGCCACGAGATCCGCGTCGCCGGGCGGTACGAGACCGAGGGGCCGTTCGACCTCGACCTGCGCAACCACGGCGACGGGGTCCACGTCCACGTCAACGTCGCCGGCGACCTGGCCGAGGTGGCGCGCGTCGGCGAGTCGAACCCGTACGTCGATGCCGACGCCGCCACGAGTGTCCGGGTAGACGTCGACCCCGTCGACGAGGCGGTCACGGGCGAACTGGTGCTCGCGACCGGCTACGGCGGCGAGGAGACGCGCGTCGACGTGACGGTCGACCCGTTCGAGGGCCCGAGCGACGTGCCGGTCGGCGAGGACCTCGCGGAGCCACAGGGTGGCGGGGAGGAACCACGCGCCGCCGTGGCCGCCGACCCCGACACGGAGAGCGGGCTCCCGGTCCAGGTGTTCGCCGTCGCGGGCGGCGCCGTCCTCCTCGCCGTCGCCGCCGCGGTCTACGTCCGCGGTGATACCGTGACCGTCGGCGCGGGCGTCGTCGTCGTCGCCGCGCTGGCTGCCGTCGTCCTCGCGACGCGCTAGTCGTCGCCGTCGTCCGGGTCTGGGTCCGTCGGCACGCCACAGAGGTTCCCCTCGTCGTCCAGCCGCTTCGCGCGGAGATACCGCGTCCGGTAGCGGTTCGCGCCCTCGTAGACGTCGGCCTCGCGGATCTCGTCGGTCGTCCCGTCGGCAACGGCGTCGATGACGGCCTCCACCTGCTCTTTCTCGCTCGGGGTCAGCGTCAGTTCGTACGTTCGCTCCTCCTCGCGCTCCAGGGTCGTCCACCGGCGCGCCGCGGCGACGACGAGCGAACACGGCTCGCGGCAGGGGAACGGGCCGTCGCCGCCGTCGACGGTGAGGTCGTCCTCCTCGTCGTACCCCCACTCGCGGCGCTTGAGACACTGCGAGTCGACACAGGCCGCCTCGGCGACCCACTCGACGGCCTCGCGGGGGAGCTCCTCGACGACGCCGTAGATTCCCGTCTGTCGCTCCGTCGTCTCGCGCCAGTGGGTGACGTCGAGGTCGCCCGTCCGCTCGCGGTGCCAGTTCGCCACGGTCGCGGGGTAGGCGACGTCGACGGCCTCGACACAGTCCCGCCCGGTGAGCCCGCCCAGGCGCCAGCCCGTCGGGGCGTTCGGCGCCGTCTTCAGCGGCCGGTAGCGCCCGTCGTCGTCGAACTTCAGCGGTCGGCGCAGGTCCAGCGGGTCGTCGAAGCCCGTCAGGTCGTCCGGATCGGCGTCGGCGTCGTCGGCGTGCCGGAGTTCGTACCGGCGCGTCCCCGCGTCGTCGAGGTCGACACGAATCCACAGGTTCCCCCACCCGGCGGTCAGGCCCTCCTCGAGCAGGTCGTACCGCTCGTCGACGGGACGCTCGTCGGCGCCCTCGAGCCACCGGAGGAACGCCCGGCGGCTCCCGTCGAGGCGGTGCCACGTCCACCAGTTGTCGAGCAGCCGCTCGTGCGCGGCGAGCGTCTCGCGGAGCGCCGCCTCGTCGAGTCCCTCGTGCCGGCCCTCGGGCGTCTCGACGGCGTAGCCGCCGTCGCGTTCGACCCGGAGGCCGTCGCAGTCGACCGGGCCGTCCGCGACGGCGCCGACGAGGGTGTCCAGTCTCCGTTCGGTGTCCATAGCTCCGCTACCTGCGGGCCGACACAAAGCCTGTCGGTGTCAGTCGTCCGCCGGCTCCGGGGCCGTCGACTCGCGCACCCGCTCGACGGCGTCGCCGACGTCGGCGCCGGCGTCGGCGGCACGTTCGATGATGACGTCCGCCGTCAGGCTCTCGGTCCCGACGGCACCGGCGTACCAGAGCCGGTGGCCGTCGACCGCTGCCGGCACGTCGTAGCCGGTCCGGTAGTCGTCGGTGAGGCCCACGTCCTCCGGGATGTCCTCCTGCGTGTGGAAGCCGTCGGAGACGAACAGCGGCACGACGACGACGTCCTCGCTCTCGAAGTAGTCGGTCACGTCGTCGACCTCCGGCTCCTCGTCCATGTACAGCGCCTGTACCTCCTCGAACCGTCCGCGCTCGCGGATACGGTCGGCGTGGTACTCGATCGCCTTCGCGGAGTTCTCGTTGCGCTCGGTGCCGTGGCCGACGACGGCGAGACCGAACTCCCGTCCGACGTCCGGGTCGCCCGTCACCGACTCCGCACGGCGCACCAGCACGTCGGTGAACGACCCGTGGGTGCCGACCGGGCCGCAGTAGTGGACCGTCTTCTCGACGTCGTCCGCGGCGAGTGTCGCCGAGTCGGCGCTCAGGCCGTCGGAGTCCCACGCCGAGACGTCCCAGCCGTCGAGACGGAGTTCGCGGGGGATCACCTGTTCGGTGAAGTAGCCCTCGCTGATGAACAGCGGGACGACGTACGCCTCGTCGGCCTCGACGGTCCGGAGCACCTCGCGGAGCGACGGCTCCTCCTTCCAGAAGCCCGTACGGACCTCGTCGAACGCGCCGGACGCGCGGACGGTGTCTGCGTGCTCGTTCGCCGGCGCGCTGGAGTCGGGGTTGAGGTGCGAGCCGTGCGCGACGACGACGAGCGCCTGCGAGCGGTGGTCGGTCACGTGCGACCGGAGGGCCGCGAGGCCCAAAGCGACTTCGCTCCCGGCGCACGCTCTCCCGGCGTGACACTCGCCGCCGAGACACGCGCCGCCGTCCGGGCGCGCCCGTTCCTCTACGACGCGCTCCGGGCGGGCGTGCTCACGCACCGCCGCGCCGCCGACCTGGTGCTCGACGACGTGTCGAGCGACACCGACCCCGACCCCGACCCCGACACCGTCGCGACGGCGCTCCGTCGGTTCGCCGACGACCTGCCGCCGGTCGAGCGGGCAACACGGCGCGCGACCGTCCGCCTCCGCCGCGGCGTCGGCCCCGTCGACACCGACCCGCTGCTCGCGGTCGGGGGTGTCTCGCTCGGCGAGGCAGACGACGACCGGACGGCACTGCTCGCGACGGGCGAGGTCGACCCGCGGGCGCTGGAGACGGTCCTCGGACGCCTTCGGGTGGCCGGGGTCGGCGTCGGCGCCGCGGGCGTCGCGGACGGCGCGCTCGTCGTCGTCGTGGCGGACGACGACCGAACCGCGGCGCTGCGCGCCGTCGAGGCGGCGCTCGACGCGGTTCCGACGGGTTGAAAGTCGACCCGCAGGGATCACGGACGATGGCACTGTCCGTGGCCAACACACTGACGGGCGAACGGGAGGCGTTCGAGGCCGACGGCGACGTGACCCTGTACGTCTGTGGGCTGACCGTCTCGGACGAGCCCCACCTCGGCCACGCCCGGGTGTGGGTCCACGCGGACGTCCTCCACCGCTGGCTCGACCACCAGGGGCGGACCGTCCGCCACGTCGAGAACGTCACGGACGTGAACGAGAAGATCGTCGCCCGCGTCGGCGAGTGTGGCGACGACGAGCGCGCGGTCGCCGAGCGGTTCACCGGGAGCGTCCTCGCGAGCATGCGCGGGCTGAACCTCCGACGCGCGGAGGTCTACCCGCGCGTGTCCGGGCACGTCCCCGAGGTGATCGACCTGGTCGAGCGGCTGCTCGACCGCGGGTACGCCTACGAGTCGAACGGCTCGGTCTACTTCGACATCTCGGCGTTCGACGACTACGGCGCGCTCTCGAACCAGTCGGTCGACGACCTCGAGGCGCAGGGCGACCCGGACGAACGCGCGGAGAAGCGGTCACCCGCCGACTTCGCGCTCTGGAAGGCCGGCGGGGTGGAACCGGACGAGGTGCGGGACCACGCGAGGGCCGACGTCGACCCGGAGACGGCTGCCGCCGGCGCCGAGACGTGGGACTCGCCGTGGGGCGAGGGACGCCCGGGCTGGCACGTCGAGTGTTCGGCGATGGCGACGGCCCACCTCGGCGACACGGTCGACGTCCACATGGGCGGGCGAGACCTCGTCTTTCCACACCACGAGAACGAGGTGGCACAGAGCGAGGCCGCGACCGGCCAGCAGTTCGCGCGCTACTGGCTCCACGTCGGCCTCCTGGAGCGCGACGGCGAGAAGATGTCCTCGTCGCTCGGCAACTTCCTGACCGTCCCGGCGGCACTGGAGCAGTACGGCCCGAACGTCCTCCGGACGTTCTACCTCGGTGCTGCCTACGGGACGCGACAGACATACTCCGGGGACGCGCTGGCCGAGGCCGAGGAGCGCTGGGAGCGCCTGTCGCGGGCGTACGACCGCGCCGTCGAGGCCTGCGACGCCGTCGACGCCCGGGCGAAGCGAGCAGACGGGGCGCTGCGCGGCGCCGTCGAGGAGACCCGCGAGCAGTTCCGCGAGGCGATGAACGACGACCTGAACGTCCGGGTGGCTACTGCGGCGCTCTCGGACCTCGCGGCGGCGACGAACCGCCACGTCGAGGCCGCCCCGCCCCACGACTACCGCGGCCTGCGCCGCGCCGTCGAGACGTTCGACGAGCTCGGCGGCGGCGTGTTCGGCCTCCAGTTCGACGCGCCGACGCCGGGCGCCGCCGGCCTCGCGACGGAGCTCGTCGAGCGGGTGCTGGCCGTCCGCGAACAGGCGCGAGCAGCCGGCGACTACGACCGCGCGGACGACCTGCGCGACGCCCTCGTCGACGCGGGCGTCGAAGTGGAGGACGGTCCGGAGGGGC
The DNA here is from genome assembly GCA_028274865.1 of Haloferacaceae archaeon. Classification (GTDB taxonomy): domain Archaea; phylum Halobacteriota; class Halobacteria; order Halobacteriales; family Haloferacaceae; genus A07HB70. Next base: position 9,866 of record JAQCMY010000027.1, read on the forward strand.
CCTCCTACCGGATCAGTCGTGACTGACGTCGGCGTCGACGCCAATCTCGTCGAGAATCTCCTCGACGACGTCCCAGTGGTCGCGGACCCGGTCGGTCGGGTCGTACACCGCGCCGTACTCGTCGCCGCTCGACGCGACGATGTCGTGTTCGACCAGCACGTCGAGGTGGTGACGGACGGTCTTGTAGTCGAGGTCGAGCGCCTCGGCGAGTCGGTTCGGGTTGCGTGGTCGCTCGGCGACGGCGGCGAGGACGCGGGCGCGGTTGTCGCCGCCCCGTGTCCCCGTCAGCACGTACCAGAGCACCGAGTCCATCGAGTAGTAACAGGAGCCGTGGGGTGGTAAGCGCGTCGCCGCCCCCGGCGGCGGCGCCCACACGCCCGGTCGGCGGCTCAGTTCGTGAACAGGTGTGCGGACTCGTCGGGGACCTCGAACAGGCCGACCCTGACGCCACAGTCGAGCCACCCGTGGCCGTAGGCGAAGGCCGCCAGCGCGTTCACCGGGTCGTCCTCGTCGCGGAAGTGCCGACCGTCGTCGAGGTACGACCCCGCCATCTCCGCACACGCGGCGGCGGCCTCGCCGAGCGGCGACCCGGGCGGTGCCGTCGGCTCGACGGCCGCGAGCGCGTCCGCGAGCATCCGTTCGTACCGGTCCGTCTTCTCCGCGAGGTCTGCCGGCATGCGCGGGCGTTCGGGCGGGCGCCGGAAAGCCGGTCTGGTCGTCGCCGCGCGCCGACGCGCAAGGTTAAGACGGGCCGAGAACGAACGAGCGAGTATGAGCAGCCAGTCTGCGGAGGCGGCAGAACACCACCGGCTGGTGATCGCCGGGTCGGGTATCGCCGGCCTGAGCGCCGCTATCTACGCGGCGCGCTCGAACAACGAGCCGGTGGTGTTCGAGGGGCCGGAGCCGGGGGGACAGCTCACGCTCACGACCGAGGTGGAGAACTATCCGGGGTTTCCCGAGGGGATCAGCGGCCCGGACCTGATCGACCGGATGAGAGAGCAGGCCGAGCGGTTCGGCGCGGAGGTCCGAAACGGCGTCGTCGAGGACGTCGACGCGAGCGAGCGGCCGTTCGGCGTCGAGCTCGGCTCCGGGACACACATCACCGCCGACGCGGTACTCGCGGCGTCCGGCGCGAGCGCCCGCACCCTCGGCGTCCCCGGCGAGGACGAGATGATGGGCTACGGCGTCTCGACGTGTGCGACCTGTGACGGCGCGTTCTTCCGCGGCGAGGACATCGTCGTCGTCGGCGGCGGCGACGCCGCCTGCGAGGAGGCGTCGTTCCTGACGAAGTTCGCCGACACCGTCTACATCGTCCACCGGCGCGAGGAGTTCCGCGCCGAGGACTACTGGGTCGACCGCGTCGCCGAACAGGTCGACGACGGGGAGATCGAACTCCTGCTCAACACCGAACTCGTCGAGATCCACGGGTCGCGCGAGGCGGGCGTCGAGAGCCTCGACCTGGTCCGGCACCCGGAGGGCCACCCGACGGACAGGCTCGACGACCCCGAGACCGAGCGGGTCGAGTTCGACGCCGGCGCGGTGTTCTACGCGATCGGCCACGACCCGAACACCGGCTACCTCGAGGGGACGGGCGTCGAGTTAGACGACGCGGGCTACGTCCTGACCGAGGGCGGCCGCGGCGCCGACCAGACGGCGACGGGCGTCGACGGCCTGTTCGCCGCCGGCGACGTGGTCGACTTCCACTACCAGCAGGCCGCGACCGCGGGCGGGATGGGCGTCGAGGCAGCGCTCGACGCCGACGACTACCTCGACGACGTCGACAGGGAGCGCCGGGCAGCCGGGTCGGCAGAGGCCGCCGCGGACGACTGACGCGGGGCGCCGGCGACCCACAGGCACTTCCCTCTCCGCCGCGGCCGGACGGTATGGCAGACGAATCCACCGAGACCGAGGCGTTCACGATCGAGGGACCGGGCGGCGCGAGCGAGACGGTCAGCCTCCCCGCTGGCCTCGCCGACGTGTTCGCCGAACAGGGCGAGGACACCACCGACGTCGTGGCCGACTTCGCCGTCCAGGCGTTCGCACAGCAGACCCACGCCGTCGTCCACCACTCGCAGGACGAGGTGCCCGCCGACCTCGACGCGTTGAACGCGCAGATGGAGGAGATCTTCGAGGAGCGGTTCGGCGTCTCGCTGGCCGATGCGATGGGCCACGACCACTAGTCGCCGGTCTCCGGCCCGCGCGGCGTCCGGTTCAGCCGCTCGCAGCCGTCGTCGGTGACGAGCACGAGGTCCTCGATTCTGACCCCGAACGCGCCGTCGAGGTAGACCCCCGGTTCGACGCTGAAGACCATTCCCGGCTCCAGTCGCCGCCCGGACCCGCTCGCGACGTACGGCTCCTCGTGGACCTCCAGGCCGACGCCGTGGCCGGTGCGGTGGACGAACGCGTCGCCGTAGCCCGCGTCCTCGATCACGGTGCGCGCCGCGGCGTCGACGTCGCCCGCCCGCGCGCCCGGTTCGACCGCCGCGACGCCCGCGCGCTGGGCCTCCCAGACGGCGTCGTGGACCGCGCGGACCCGGTCGGACGGCTCGTCGCCGAAGACGAGCGTCCGGGTCTGGTCGCTCGGGTAGCCGTCGACGCGCGTCCCGAAGTCCAGGACGACCGGGTCGCCCGCCTCGATTCGCCTGTCGGTCGGCGTGTGGTGAGGCCGGGCGCCGTTCGGCCCCGCCGCGACGACGGGGTCGAACGGGAGGCCCTCGCCGCCGGCCCCGTCGAGGAGCCGCTCGACCGTCCGGGCGAGGTCGCGTTCTGTCGTCCCGACGACGTCGGCGCCCCGGTCGCGGAGCTGGCCGACCACGCCGTCTGCGACGCTCGCGGCGCGCCGGAGCGCGTCGCGCTCGGCCTCGTCCTTCCGGACGCGGAGCGGACCACAGACCTCGCTCGCGAGGCCGAGCGGCGCGTCGACCGCGTCACGGAGGGCGAGCAGGTGGCTCGCCCAGAGCCGGTCGTCGACGAGGAGCCGGCCCGGCCCGTCCGCGAGGTGGGCGGCGGCGAACGCCGCGAGCGCCGGGTGCGGGCCATCGTCGTCGCGCCACGTCCGGACCCGGTCGTCGGCGAGACCGGGCGCGTCGCGGGCGTCCGGGGCCGCCAGCGCCGGGGCGAGCGCCGCCGGGTCGTCGTCACGCGGGACGACGACGAGGAACCGGCGCTCGGACTGCTCTGCCGTGAGACCGGTCAGGTAGCGGGCGTTCGGACCGGGCGCGAGGACGAGCGCGCGGTCGCCGCGGTCGCGGAGCGCGGCGCGCGCGCGGTCCAGCCGGCTGGCGTGAGGGTCGGACACGGCTGTGTCGACGTCCGTCGGACGCTTAGACCCCCCGACCGCGGGATTGAACCGCGCCCCGGCCCGACCTGTCGGCGTGTCCCGCCCGGCCCTCGCCGCGCTCGAGGAGGCCCGCGAACGCGCCGCCGCGCTGCTCTGGCCGCCGGACCTCGGTCGGTGGCTCCGGCTCGCGGTGCTGACGACGTTCGTCGGCGGCGCCGGCAGCGCCGGGAGCACCGGGGGGAACCTCCAGAGTTCGCTGCCGGCGACGACGGGGGGAACCGGGCTGCTCCCCGACCGACCGGCTCCCGCGCTCGACCCCGCGACCCTCCCGGCGCTCGGGACCGCGGTCCGGCTGCTGGCCGTCGTCGCCGCGGTCGTGGTCGTGGCCGCCCTCGCGTACGCGCTCGTCGGCTCCGTCGCCGAGTTCGCCATCGTCGGCGCGCTCCGCGACGGCGAGGTGGGCCTGCGCACGAGCGCACGACGGTACGCGAGCCGGGGCGTCCGGCTGTTCCTCTTTCGCCTCGTCGTCGTCGCCCTCGCCGCCGTCGTCGCCCTGGGGCCACTCGGGCTCGTCGTCCGGGGCGCGCTGACGGAGGGCGCCGCGCTCGGGCTGCTGGCGGTGCCGGCGCTCCTGTTCGCCGGCGTCGTCGCGCTCGTGACGTGGGGCGTGCTGACGCTCACGACCGACCTCGTCGTCCCGGCGGTGCTGGCGAGCGGCGTCGCCGGGCCGCTGGCTGGCTGGCGACGGGTGCTGCCGGTCCTCGCGGCGAACCCCGTCGACGCCGGGCTCTACCTCCTCACGCGCGTCGTCCTCGGCGTCGCCGCGGGCGTGGCCGTCGGCCTCGTCGGCGGGCTGGTCGCGCTCGTGGTCGGCGTCCCGTTCGCCGTCGCGGGGGCGGCGACACTCGCGGCTGCGGGCGCGACGCTCTCACCGGCGGAACTCGGCGCGCTCGTCGTGCTCGCGGCTCTCTTCGCTCTCGTCGTCGGCGCCCTGCTCCAGGTGGTCCGTACCCCCGTGGTCGTCTACCTGCGGGCGTACGCCGTCTCTGTGCTGGGCCGACTCGCGCCGGACCTCGCGCTGTTCGCCGAAACCGACGGAGCCGAGTCCCCGGCGGTCGGGTGACGCGGTATGGAGTGGGAGCAGACGCGCGAGGGCGCCGTCGACGAGTGGACTCGCCGCGACGGACTGGCGACGGTCAGGGTGCGCGAGCGCCCGGACGGCGGGTTCGTGACACGGTACGACCGGCTGGAGCAGGCACCGGAGGGGCGGGCCTACCGCCGCGAGCGGTGCCAGGACCGGGCTGCAGCGGAGCGGCTGGCCGCAGAGTGGCGCGCGGCGGAGTGACTACTGGAGCCGCTCGGTCGTCTCGACCAGCGGGTGGTGGGCGTAGTCGACGACGTCGACGTCGTCGAGGCCCGTCAGCCCCTCCCGCTCGGCGGTCCGGGCGATACCGAGGTCGACGTCGCGAGGCAGGACGACGACGTAGGCGTCCATCTCCTCGATCTCGAGGCGGCTCGCCGCCATCACGCGGTGGTGGCCGTCGGCGAGGAGGAGGTCGCCGTCGTTGTCGATGACCACGAGCGGTTCGGCCAGCCCCCGTTCGAGTTCGTAGCTCCGTCCCTCGAGCTCGTCCGCGTAGACGCGGGTCTGCGTCGGCGTGAGACGGTCGAGGCCGACCGTCCGGCGCTCCTGGTCGACCTCGACCTCGTGGATGCGCTCCATCGTCCGGATCAGCTTGCCGACCTTCTCCGGCGTCGCACGCTCGATCTGTGACCGGACGACGTCGGCGTTCGAGATGATGCCGACGAGATTGTTTGTGTCGTCGACGACCGGGAGCTTCTGGATCCCCGAGCGGAGGATCACCCGCGCGGCGTCGGTCACCTCCATGTCCGGGTGGGCGACGATGATGTCCTCCGTCATCACGGTGAAGATGCGAGCGTTTTCGCCGGCGAGAAGCAGGTCTCGTGCCGAGACGAACCCCTCGACCTGGCGGCCATCGCAGACCGGGAAGCCGTCGTGACCCTCGCTCTCGACGATCCGGTCTGTCACCTCACCGACCGTCTCCTCGGGCGGGACCGTCGCGACGTCCCGGGTCATGTATTCCCCGACGGTGGGCGTCTCGTCCATAGGCCGGCGTTGGGGAGCGGTGGTCAAAAACACCGCCCCCGCCCGCCCCGGTCAGCCGTCCGAGGCCTCGTCGTGTGGGGTCTCGAGGATCATCTCGGCTGTCGAGGACAGGCGCGGTGCCGGGAGCGCCGTCTCCATCGCCTCGAAGAACCGGTCCGAGACCACGTCGTCGACGATCGACCGCAGGTCGTCGGCGCCCGCCTCGACGTCGCCCCAGACGCCGAGCGATATCTGTGCGCCAGCCATATCGGCGTGGCCGCCGGCCGACCCCACCTGTCCGAAGGCGTCGCGAAACGTCTCGCCGATGTCGACGCCGCCGCCGCGGGCGCGGCCCGAGACGTGGACGGTGTCGTCGAGTACCCCGTAGACGACGACGGCGTCGACGCCGCCCAGTCCGAGCAGGAAGTCCGCGGCCTGTGCGAGCGCGTCCGTCTCGCGTATCTCGCCGACGCCCGCCGCCAGGGTGCTGTCTCGCACGTCTCGCGACCGGACGGCCCGCGCGAGGACGTCCACCACGTCCGGGCGGAGCGAGGGGGACTCGACCTGTTCGAGCACCGACCCGTCGACGTGTGGCAGGAGGAAGGCGGCGGCCTCGAAGTCGCGGTCGCTCGCCTCGCGCACGAACTCCCGGGTGTCGACCCGGATGCCGAACAGGAGCGCCGTCGCCGTCGCCGTCGCCGGTTCGATCCCGTACCCCTCGAGGTAGTCGGCGAGGAGCGTACTCGTCGCGCCGGCCTCGGCCCGGACGTCGACGAACGCCGCCGACACCGGCTCGCGCGGCGGGTGGTGGTCGACGACGACGTCGACCGGGGTGTCGGGGTCGAGACTGTCGTTCACGCCGGGCCGGGAGTGGTCGACCAGCGCCAGTCCCCCGAACCCGTCGAGGCCGTCGTCCGACAGGCGGCGCAGGTCGATGCCGAGGAGGTTGACCAGCGCCCGGTTCTCCTGGTGGCTGATCTCGCCGGTGTAACACGGCACCGCGTCGACACCGACCGACCGTGCGATGTCGACGAGCGCCAGCGCCGCCCCGATGGCGTCCGGGTCCGGGTTGTCGTGGGTGACGACGGCGAGCGGCTGGTCGGCGTCGGTGAGCACGCGGCGAAGCCGCCGGAGGCGGCTGCTCTCCTCGCCGGTCACGGCGTCGAGAACGCGTTCGCCGACGGCGTCGGTCGCGTCTACGACCCGGTCCGCGACACCGTCGGCGGACCACCCGGCGTCGGCGTCGCGCCGGACGACCAGCAGGGCGTCCGGGTAGCGCCCGCGAGCCGCGCGGGCGACCCGTGGGGTGTCCGCGCCGGCGGCGACGTAGACGCTCTCGACGTCGTCGGGCGCGTCGTCGAGCGTCGCCGGGTCGCCGACCCGGACGTCTGAGAGGCCGGCAGCCCGGAGGTCGCTCGCGGTCGCGTCGTCGGCGACGACGGCGACGAGGTCGCCCGGCCACGTCGAGAGCACACCGGCGACCCGGTCGGCGGCGCCGGCGCCGAGTACGAGCCGTCGCATACCGACGCTGAGACCGGCCCGGCGATAAGGCTGCCGCACCCCGAGGGAGTAGAGTTATTGGCGGCAGCCACGACACGGGGTCACATGCGCCGCGACTCCGGACTCGCCGACGAGGAGCTCGAGAGCCGACTCGTCGCCGCCTCTCGGACAGCCGTCGGCGACTCGCTCCGCAGCGTGACGTACTTTACGCCGGAGGCGTACGACCAGGTCTACCTCCGTGCGGGCCTCGACAGCGACGCCGACATCACCGGCTTCGTCGAGCACGAGTCCGTCGGCTTCCGTGCGCACACGGCGTACCGCGGCTCCGAGCTCGGCGGATACCGCTACACCGTCCGCGCGTTCCAGAACGGGTTCCTCGTCCGGGTCACCGAGGCGGACCACGGCCTGTTTTTCACCGTCGACGACATCTCACTCCGGTCCGCGGAGGAGGGAGCAGAGGCGGTGAGCCGCGTCCTCGCCGACTAGAACAGCGTCGCCGCGACGGTCTGTGCCGTCTCGACGACCGGCCCGAACGCCGGGAGCAGGAGGAGCGTGGCGAGCGCCGCGCCGACGACCGCGACGTAGAGCCCGACCGGCCGGCGCCCGAGCGAGAGGTCGACCGCCGGCTCCTCGATCCAGAGCGCCCGCACTACCCGCGAGTAGTAGAACAGGCTGAGCGCGGAGTTGACCGCGCCGACGGCGGCGAGCCACCAGAATCCGCTGTCGACGGCGGCGTAGAACAGCGCGTACTTCGAGAAGAAGCCGCCGAACGGCGGCAGTCCCGCGAGCGAGAACATGAACACCGTCATCGCGACGGAGGCCATCGGCGCCCGTGTCGCGAGGCCGTTGTAGTCCTCGAACGTCCGGCCGACGCCCCAGTGCTCGACCATCGCGACGAACAGGAACGCGCCGGTGTTCATGAAGCCGTAGACAAACAGGTGCGCCATCGACGCGCCGAGGACGGCGCCGTTCGGCCCGTCTGCGGACAGCGCGGCGAGGCCGATGAGCGCGTAGCCCGCGTGGCCGATCGAGGAGTACGCGAGCATTCGCTTGACGTTCTCCTGGGTCGCCGCGGCGAAGTTCCCGAGCGTCATCGTCACCACCGCGAGCACCTGGAAGATGAGGACCCAGTCGACGCCCATCGGGACGAGGACGTCGAGCGGGAACGCGCCGACGAACACCCGGAACGCCAGCGCGAAGCCGGCGGCCTTCGACGCCGACGAGAGGAAGGCGCTGACCGGCGCCGGCGCGCCCTCGTACGCCTCCGGCGCCCAGAAGTGGAACGGGACGGCGGCGGTCTTGAACGCCATCCCGCCGGCGATCATCACGACCCCGAGTCCGACGATTCCGACCAGGTCGTCGGCTGTCGTCAGCCCCTCGGCGACGGCGCCGAAGGTGAGCGCGCCGGTCGCGGCGTACACCAGCGAGATGCCGAAGACGAGCACCGCCGACGACACCGCGCCGACGAGGAAGTACTTCAGGCCGGCCTCGCTGCTCCCCTCGTTCTGCTTGAGAAAGGCAACGAGGGCGTACGAGGGCAGAGAGGTGAGCTCCAGCGCGACGAACGCCGTCGCCAGCGAGTTCGCGGCGGCCATGAGGCTCATGCCCGTCGCGGAGAACAGCACCAGCGCGTAGAACTCCCCGGCGTAGTCCTGTCCGCGCAGGTAGTCGTACGACGCGACGGACACCAGCGCGGTGACGCTCGCGAACACGAGCGTGAAATAGAGGCTGGTGCCGTCGAGCATCACCGCGCCGCCGTAGACGGTCGTCGGGTCGACGCCGCCGGCCAGGAGAGCGGCGGCGACGCCGAAGGCGACGAGCGACCCCGCGGCACCCACGCCGCCGAGGAGCGCGAGGCTTGTCTCGTCGGGCCGGACAGTGTCGATGACCAGGAGCGTGAGCGCCGTCACGCCGAGCACCACGGGCGGCAGGAGCCCGTCGGCGACACCCGCCACCACCTGGACGGGCGTGTCGAGCATCTACAGCCCACCCCCCTGGAGAATCGGGACGACGGCGTCCTTTATCATCCCGAACAGGAGGTCCGGGGCGACGCCGAGGGCGACGATACAGAGGAGCAACACCGCGAGCGGGACGGTGTCGCGGAGCGGCGCCTCCTGAACCTCGTAGTCGGTGTCCAGCCGGAACGGCCCGAACAGCGTGCGCTGCATCGCCAGCAGGAGGTAGCCAGCCACGACGACGATGCCGAACATCGCCGTCGCAGTGAACACCGGAGCGAACGGCAGCGTGGTGGAGGCGAAGGAGCCGACGAAGACGAAGAACTCGCCCGCGAACCCGGCCATCAGCGGCAGGCCCATGTAGCCGAACGCGCCCGCGACGAGGATGCCCGTCGTCACCGGCATCCGGTCGGCCATCCCGCTCATGTCGCCCACCATCCGGGTGTGTGTCGAGTGGTAGATGACCCCGACAGCCATGAACATCAGCCCGGAGATGAGCCCGTGGGCCACCATCTGGAACGTCGCGCCCCCGACGCCGTACAGCGTGTACGCGACGAGGCCGAGGATGACGTAGCCCATCGAGGAGACGGAGGAGTAGGCGACGATACGCTTCAGGTCCTCCTGTGCCAGCGCGAGCATCGCGCCGTACAGCACCGAGAGCACCGCGACCGCGGCGATCGGCACCGCGAGCGCCGCCGCCGTCTCGGGCAGCATCGTGAAGTTGTACCGGAGCAGGGCGTAGGTGCCCATCTTCAACAGGACGCCCGCCAGCAGCACCGAGACCGGCGAGGGCGCCTCGACGTGGGCGTCCGGCAGCCACGTGTGGAACGGGACAACGGGGACTTTCACCGCGAAGCCGACGAACATCACGGCGAAGGCGGCGGTCCGCAGGGCACCCGGCGACAGGCCGAGCAGGGCCGAGATCTGCTCGTTGCGGAGCGCCGCCGCGACGGTCGGGAGGTCGAACGTCTGAACCGGCGCCGCGAGGACGAGGGCGACGAAGCCGATGAACATCGCCAGCGACGCGACGTTCGTGTAGACGAAGAACTTGATCGCGGCGTACTTCCGGCGCGGGCCGCCCCAGACGCCGATGAGGAGATACATCGGGACGAGGACAGCCTCCCAGAAGACGAACCAGAGCAGGAAGTCGAGCGACACGAACACGCCGATGAGCGTCGTCTCCATGAACAGCACCAGCCCGTAGAACTGCGACCGGCGCTCGTCGATCGCCGACCAGGCCGAGACGATCGCGAGCGTCGTCAGGACGGCGGTGAGGACCACCAGCGGCAGGGAGACGCCGTCGAGACCGACGTGCCAGCTCACCTCGTAGCCGCCGAGGGTCAGCCACGGCGACACCGTCTCGAAGGCGACCTCGCCGTCGACGAGGGCGTTACCCCGTCCGTCGAAGCCGGCCCACAGCAGCAGGCTGCCGACGAGCGGCAGGGCGGAGAACGCCGCCGCCGCCCCGCCCGCGTACTCGTCGGGAACCAGGAAGGTGACGAGCGCGGCGGCGGCGGTGACGGCCATCAGGGCCGCCAGTATCACGTGAACCACCCCCCGACGAGCGCGGCGGCGACGACGAGCGCCGTCAGCCCGAGCGTCAGCAGGGCGGCGTAGTTCGACACCACGCCGGTCTGGACGTACCGGAGCCGCCGCCCCGAGAACAGCGAGACGGAGGAGACGGCGTTTACCCCGCCGTCGACGACGCCCTGGTCGACCCCGTCGAGTACCCGCGCGAGGGGCCGGACGAACGACTCGGCCAGCCACGCCTGGTACTCGTCCTGGTAGTAGTTGTTGTACAGCACCGTCCGCGCCGCGCCGAGCTTCTCGGTGTGCGGGTCCGGGTCGGGGCCGCGGTACAGCACGACAGCCGCGCCCGCACCCACCAGCGCCAGCGCCAGCGAGACGAGTCCGGCGGCGACCGACGACACCTCCGCGGACGCGTAGCCCGCCTGTGTCTTCAGCAACTCGCCGTAGTGCTCGCTCGTCAGCGCAGCGAACGCCGACTGCCCGCCGTCGTGGGCCAGCCAGTCGTGGAGGTACTCCGGCGGGAAGCCGAGCACCTCGTGGACCGGCACCGCGTTCAGGGCACCGGCGGTCGTCGCGAGGACGCCGAGGACCACCAGCGGGGCCTTGACGCTCCAGCCGACACCGTGGGGGTCGCGTGCCGTCTCCGTCCGCGGGTCGCCGTGGAAGGTGAGCAGGACCATCCGGAAGGTGTAGAAGCCGGTGAAAAGCACCGCGAGCAGCCCCATCGCGTACGCGACGAGCACCGCAGGCGAGCCCGCCAGCCCGTGAATCAGCGCCTCGTACAGCACCTCGTCCTTCGACCAGAACCCGGAGAACGGGACGATACCGGCGAGCGCGAGCGACCCGGCGAGGAAGGTGTAGTAGGTGACGGGCATCTTCTCGCGCAGTCCGCCCATGTTCCACATGTCCTCGTCGTGGTGCATCGCGATGATGACCGACCCGGCGCCGAGGAACAGGAGCGCCTTGAACATGGCGTGGGTGAGCAGGTGGAACGTGGCGGCGACGTAGCCGCCCGCACCCAGCCCGAGCATCATGTAGCCGTACTGGCTGATCGTGGAGTAGGCGAGCACCTGCTTTATTTCCCGCTTGACGACGCACATCGTCGCCGCGAACAGCGCGGTGAACCCGCCGACGAGCGCGATGACGGCGAGCACCGTCGGGAGCAGGGCGTAGAACCCGTACACCCGGGCGACGAGGTACACCCCGGCGGCCACCATCGTCGCGGCGTGGATGAGCGCGGAGACGGGCGTCGGGCCCTCCATCGCGTCCGGGAGCCACGTGTGGAGCGGGAACTGCGCCGACTTGCCGAGGACGCCGCCGAGGATCAGGAGTCCGAGGACAGAGAACCACGTCCGGGCCTCGAACCCGAACGTCCGGGCCGACGCCTCACCAGCGAGCACCGCCTCGGCGAGCACCGGGAACGACTCCGGGCCGGCGAACGCCGCCGTACCGAAGGTGGCGAAGACACCGACGAGGCCGACGAGGAAGAAGTAGTCCCCGAACCGCGTCACGAGGAACGCCTTCTTCGCGGCGCTCGGCGGTCCGGGCTCGCGGAACCAGAAGCCGATGAGGAGGTACGAACAGAGGCCGACGAGTTCGAAGAAGACGAACGCCATCAGCAGGTTGCCCGCGACGACGAAGCCGAGCATCGACGCCGTGAACAGCCCGAGTCCGGCGTAGTAGCGTGGCAGCCCCGTCTCGCCCTCGTCGTTCATGTAGCCGAGCGAGAAGACGTGGACCAGGAGGGCGACGAGCGAGACGACGAGCAGCATCAGCGCCGCGAGCGGGTCGAGCAGCAGCGAGAAGACGAGCTCCGGGACGCCCGCTGCCGGCGCAGCCGACCAGACGTACACCGTCTCGGCGGCTCTGTCGCCGGCGAGCACCTGGAGCGCGACCCACGCCGACAGGAGCAGCGACCCGACCGTCGCGGCGATGCCGGGGAGCGCGCCGCCCTTCGGGAGGACGCCGGGCCGTGTCAGCGCCGCGCCGACGGCGACGAGGAAGCCCGCGAACGGGAGCAAGACGATCAGGGGCGCGAAGTCGAAGGCCGCCATCTCACCACCTCATCGTCGTCGCCTGCGTCACGTCCACGCCGTCGAAGTTGCGGTACAACACCAGCACGATGCCGATGCCGACCGCCACCTCGGCGGCGGCGATCGCGATGACGAACAGGCTGAACGTCTGTCCCGTCACGTTCCCCCAGAACTGTGAGAAGTAGACGAAGTTGATATTCGCGGCGTTGAGCATCAGTTCGACGGACATCAGGAAGAGGAGGGCGTTCTGGCGGATCAACACGCCGGCGACCCCGATGCAGAACACCGCCACGGACAGCAGGAGGTAGTACGTCGGCGGGACCGCCATCAGTCGTCGTCCTCCTCGCCGGAGCGGCCGACCAGCCGGCGCCCGCCGTCCGAGAGCAGCGCGACGGCGGCGCCGTCCTCCTCGCGCTTCGCCAGCAGGAGCGACCCGTCGAGGGCGGCGTCCAGCAGGAGCGCGACGGCGATGAACGCCACGAGGAAGCTCTCGCCGGGGACGTCCCCACCCCCCAGCCCGAACATCGCCCGGCCGATGCTCGCGACCACGTTCGCGTCCGCCGGGAACCCCTGCGAGGCGCCGAACGTCGAGGTGAGCACGAGCGCGGCGGCGACACAGAACAGCGCCAGCGCCGCGAGCGCCGGGAGGAGGTGCGACCCGAGCCGGAGACGAGGGCGCGTCGTCACGAGAGCACCTCCGGGTCGGGATCGACGTCGACGTCGGTCTCGCCGTCGTCCGACCCCTCGCCGCGGACGAGCATCACCGCGAACGTGATGAGGATGAGCACCCCGCCGACGTAGACGAGGACCTGCATCGCCGCGATGAACTCCGCCCGGAGGATCACGTAGTGGGCCGCGACGGACAGCAGCGCGCCGCCGAGCAGGAGCGCCGAGTGCCAGACGTCACGGACCAGTATCACGCCGAGGCTGCACCCCACCGTGACGAGGGCGAACAGCGCGAACGCGACCGTTTCGTACACCATTGCTCCACGGTCGCTCCGGTACTCGTTTCAAGGTTTCGAGTGTGGCCGACCCGTCGGGCGTCGCCGGGAGGAGGAGCGCGCCTACTCGTAGTCGATCTCGCCCTCGCCCTCGCCGATCCACGCGTCGCGGTCGGGGTTGCGGGAGTTGAGCGGGTCGATGCCCTTGTACCAGGGGACGTTCTTCAGCTGCTCTTTGTTGTAGACGAACTCGTCTTTCGTGTCCGCCGTGAACTCGAAGTTCTGGGTGAGGAGGATGGCGTCGACGGGGCAGACCTCCTCACACAGCCGGCAGTAGATACACTGCCCGATGTGGAGGTTGTACTGCTCGCCGTTTCGCTTGTCGTCCATCACGATCTGGATGGTGTCGTTCGGACAGACGTTCTCGCACTGCCGACACCAGATACACCGCTCCTGGCTGAACTTGTGGACCCCGCGGAACCGGGGACTGACCTCCGGCGCCACGTCGGGGTACTCCACGGTGAACGTCTTTCCGTCCAGTGCGTGCTTCATCGTCGTCGCCATGCCCTTGAGGATGCCAATCATGTTACACGATCACTCCCACGAGGATGGCCGTCAGCGCGAGGTTGGCGAAGGAGAGCACGAGCATCCCCTTCCACCCCGCGTCGAGGAACTGGTCGATCCGCAGGCGCGGGACGGCCGACCGCGCCCACTGGGTGAACAGGAAGAACGCCCACATCTTGACGTAGAACCAGACGAAGCCCGGGAGTACCGGCCCCGCCGGTCCGCCGAGGAACAGCGTCGCCGCGATGGCGCCGCCGAGGAAGATGTGGATGAACTCCCCGAGGTACAGCAACACGAAGTAGACCGAGGAGTACTCGGTCTGGAAGCCCGCGACGATCTCGGTCGGCGCCTCGGGCAGGTCGAACGGGTTGCGACCGATCTCCGCGAGGTTCGCGAGGGTGAACAGCGCGAACGCGAACGGGTTGACGATCGCGAACCACTGCGGGATCGTCACGCCCGCGACCGTCACGAGGGGCTGGCGCTGGACCGCGACGATCTCCGACATCTGGAGCGTCCCGGCGAAGATCACCACCGACGCGGCGGTGACGATCAGCGGAATCTCGTACGCGATGTTCGACGCGATCGCCCGCAGGCCGCCGAGCAGCGAGTACTTGTTGTTCGACGCGTAGCCCGCCATCACGACGCCGACGGAGGCGATCGATGCCGCGGCGAAGACGAACACCACGCCCGTCTCCGGGTCGGCCAACTGGAGACCGGAGCCGAAGGGGATCACAGCGAACCCGATGAGCGCCGAGAACGTGATGACGATCGGCGCGAGGTCCCACGCCGGCCGGTCGACGCCGTCCGGGACGATCAGCTCCTTCGACAGCAGCCGGACCGAGTCGGCCACGATGATCAGCAGGCCGAACGGCCCGACCCGGTTGACCGCGATCCGGTCGGTAAACGACGCGGTGATCTTCCGCTTCGCCCACGGTCCGGCGATCGCGGTCGTCGTCAGCATCACGTTCGCGATGAGGAACGCGCCGATCAGTCCGCCGACGACCGCGCCGACGACGCCGTCGAGACCGAGCATCCCCGCGATGCTGTCCGCGAGCGGCGCGCTGGGCGGGCGGGAGACCCCCGCGCCCGTCGCGTTCGTCGCGTTCGTGGTCTGTAAGACGACGTCGCCGCCGGTCACCGGTCCACCTCACCGAGGACGATGTCGAGGCTGCCGAGCGACGCCACGAGGTCGGGGATGTACTCGCCGTTGGACATCTCCGGGAGCGTCTGGAGGTTCGAGAAGCACGGCGACCGGATCTTGAACCGCGCCGGCTGCTCGGTCCCGTCCGAGCGCATGTAGATCCCGAGTTCGCCCTTCGCGGCCTCCACCGCGCGGTAGACCTCCGTGTCGTCGTCCGGGCGGATGGTCCGTGGGACGTTCGACTGGATCGTCCGGTCGTCCGTCGGCCAGTCCTCGAGCAGGTCGACACACTGCTCGATTATCTTCGCCGACTCCTCCACCTCGCGCAGGCGCACGAGCAGCCGCGAGTAGTTGTCCATCCCGTCCTCCGTGACGACGTCCCAGTCGAGTTCGTCGTAGTAGCCGTACGGGTCGTCGCGCCGCAGGTCGTAGTCGACCCCCGACCCGCGGGCGACCGGCCCGGTCGCGCCGTAGGACTTCGCCACCTCCGGCGGGAGGACGCCGGTGTCGACGGTGCGGACCTGGAGAATCTCGTTCGCCGAGATGAGGTCGTGGTACTCCTCCAGGGAGCCGGGCAGGTGGTCGAGGAAGTCCCGAATCGACTCGAAGAACTCCTCGCGCGGGTCTGGGAGGTCCCAGACCACGCCGCCGAGTCGGAAGTAGTTGAACATCAGCCGCTGGCCCGTCAGGTCCTCGAGGATGTTCTGGACCTTCTCGCGGTCCCGCACAGCGTACATGAAGATAGCCGTAAAGTCGCCGTAGACGTCCAGCGCGAACGTCCCGACCGCGAGCATGTGTGCCGCGATGCGGCAGAGCTCGGCGCCCATCGTCCGGATCACCTGTGCGTACTCCGGCACCTCGATGTCGGCCATGTCCTCGATCGCGCGGGCGTACGCCCACTCGTTGAGGAGTCCCGCCGAGATGTAGTCCCAGCGGTCCGGATACGGCATGATCTGGTAGCGGTAGGTGCTCTTCTGACACAGCTGCTCCTCGCACCGGTGGAGGTAGCCGATGTCCGGGTCGACGTCGATCACCTGCTCGCCGTCGAGCGTCGTCTTGAGGTGGAGTACCCCGTGGGTCGCCGGGTGGTGCGGGCCGATGTTGAGGTACATCGTCTCGCCCTCGTCGCCCTCTTGGTCGTCCTCGAGCGGGTTGGCGTGCTCGCGAAGCGGGACGATCTGCGGGCGCTCCTGGTCGTAATCGAGCGAGAGCGGGTGGCCCTGCCACGTCTCGGGCAGGAGGATGCGTCGCAGGTCCGGGTGGTCCTCGTACTCGACCCCGACGAGGTCGTACGCCTCGCGCTCGTGCCAGTCGGCGGTTCGGAAGACGGGCGCGGCGGACTCGCTCCGTGGGTCGTCCTTCGGCGTCGGGACGACGACACTCGCCTCGTGTGTCGGGTCGTCGTACGACTTCAGGTGGTAGATCGACTCGTAGCGGTCCTCGTACTCCTGTGCGGTGACACAGGAGAGGTGGTCGAGGTTCGCCTCCTCGCGGAGCGTCCCGAGGACGTCCTGTACGGCGTCGGGACGGACCACGTAGCCCGGCGCGTTCAGGTGGTCGTCGCGGGAGCGGACGTGCTCGCCGACCAGCGCCTCCATCTCGTCGGCGGCGCGGGCGACCGCCGCGGCGTCCGCGTCGGGGCCCGGCTCCTCTAGGCTCATGGCGAGTCGGCCCAGTTGTACCGCATCACGAGGTCGTCCTCGTCTATCTCCTCGGCGAGCTGGTCGACGACCTCGTCGCGGTCGAGGTCGCCGAACTCCTCGAGCTCGTACGGCTTCACGACGACCGGCGAGGACTCGCCGGTCGCGATGCGCTCCTGTAGCTTCGCGACCCCGTAGATGAGCGCCTCGGGCCGCGGGGGACAGCCCGGGACGTGGATATCCACCGGGATGACCTCCTCTGCGCCCTTGACGACGTTGTACCCCTCCTGGAACGGGCCACCGGAGATGGTACACGAGCCCATGCCGACGACGAACTTCGGCTCGGGCATCTGGTCGTAGACGCGCTTCATCCGCGGGGCGAACTTCGAGACGATCGTCCCGGGGACGATGATCACGTCCGCCTGGCGCGGGGAGGCGCGCGGGACCCCGGCGCCGAAGCGATCGAGGTCGTGTTTCACCGCGTAGGTGTGCATCATCTCGATGCTACAGCAGGCGATGCCGAACTGTAGCATGAACATCGACGACCCTCGCACCCAGTTCATGAACTGGTCGAACTTGGTGAGGATGAACGGCGAGGCGCCGAACGCCTGCCGGAGCTTCGAGTTGAAACGGTCGTCGGTGCCGCTGATGCGCGCGTCGCGGGTGTCGGTCTCGACCTGTGTCGGGTCCGACCGGAACCGGTCGGGTGCGCTGTCACTCATGTTATGATTCCGTCTTCTGCCGCTGTGCCCGGGGACTCCTCACCCACTCGACGGCCCCGTTTCGCCAGGCGTAGACGAGGCCGACGACGAGGACGCCGAGGAACACGAACATCGGGACGAGCACCGCCGCGAGCGAGACACCCTCCTCCAGCGCGGGCCGGTAGATGACGGTCCACGGGAAGATGAGGACTGTCTCGACGTCGAAGATGACGAACAGCAGCGCGATCATGTAGTACTGGATGTTGAACTGGACGCGCGCTGTCCCGGTCGGGACCTCTCCCGACTCGTACGTCGCGGCCTTTCCCTGTTCGGGGACGGTCGGGCGCAGCATCGCGGACGCAGCCATCATCCCGAGCGGGATGCCGACGGCGACGACCCCGAGTGCCCCGACTGCTATCCACTCATTCATGTGGTCGGGTGTCTCCCAGTGGTCGCGGGTTGGGAACCCACCGTCATAAGCGTTGAGTTACATCGGTTCTGGCCTTTCGACCGTTTGAGCCCGTCTCGCGGCAGTGCGTGGCGTCAGCGCCGGCTATCGCGGTAGCCGTCGACGCCGTGGTCGTGTATCGCCCGCGAGACGTCGGCCACGCCTGTCCGGCGCTCGTCACGCAGGGCCGCCAGCCGCTCGCGCAGGTCGGGGTCAGAGACGGCCAGCATCTGGGCCGCCGACAGCGCCGCGTTGTACGACTTGCCGGCGTCGACCGCCGTGAGCGGCGCGCCGGTCGGCATCCCGACGACGGAGTCTACCGACTTCTCCTGAACCGGCACCCCGACGGTCGGGAGCGGGTAGGCGACAGAGGCGGTCATGTTCGGCAGGTCTGCCGACTTCCCGCCCGCGCCGGCTATCAGGACGTCCAGCCCCCGGGCAGCCGCCGTCTCCGCGTACGCGTACATCAGGTCCGGCGTCCGGTGGGCCGACACCACCCACGTCTCGTAGCTGTACCGCTCTGTGGGTGGGTCGTCGTAGTCCGTCTGCTCGCCGAACCCGAGAGCGTCGAACGCCTCGCTCGCGCCCGCCATCCGGTCGAGGTCCGAGTCAGAGCCCATGACGACGCCGACGTCCGGCGTCGCCGCGGGGCCGCGGTCGGACTCGGCCTGCGCGCGCAGGTCGGCGACGACGTCCTCGACGCTCGTCATCCGTCTCCTCCGGCCCCGTCGCCGCGGAACGTCGCCGCGGCGGCGGCTGTCCGTGCCCGGTCGAGCGCCGCGACCCGCCCGTCGTCCTCGCCGGTCACGGTGACGTGGCCCATCTTCCGGAGCGGCCGGGCCTCGCGCTTGCCGTACCAGTGGAGGTGTGCGCCGGGCGTCGAGAGCGCCGTCTCGGCGCCGGACAGCCGCGCCGCACGCGGGTCGTCGACGTCGCCGAGCAGGTTCGCCGAGGCCGTGGGACACCGGCGGTGGGTCGTCCCGAGCGGCCAGCCGAGCACCGCGCGGAGGTGCTGTTCGAACTGTGAGACCTGCGCGCCCTCGATTGTCCAGTGTCCGGAGTTGTGTGGCCGCGGCGCGGCCTCGTTGAACAGCACCCGTCCGTCGGGCGTCTCGAACAGCTCGATCCCGAACACGCCCCGACCGTCGAACGTGTCGAGCACGTCCAGCGCGGTTGCTCGTGCGCGCTCGACGGTCGCCTCGTCGGTCCGGGGCGGTGACGTCGTCGCGCGCAGGATCTGCTCGCGGTGTATCGTCTCGGTGACGGGGAACAGCGCGCGCCGGCTGTCGGCGCCCCGGACACCGACTGCGGCCAGTTCGCGCTCGAAGTCGAGCATCGCCTCCGCAAGCGCGTCGGCGCCCGGGCCGTCCTCGCGGCGCCAGTCGGCGTCGGGGCGAATCTCGTCGAGCGCCGCCGCGTAGTCGTCGCCCGGACGGACGGGGCGGTTCCCCCGCCCGTCGTAGCCGCCGGTGCGGGCCTTCAGCATCACCTCGCCGAGGTCGTCGACCGCGGCGGCGAGGTCGTCGGCGTCGTCGACCCGCCGGAACTCGGGAACCGGAACGCCGGCGTCGGCGGCGGCCCGCTTCTCGACCAGCTTGTCGCCCGTCGTGCGGAGCGTGTCTGGCGCCGGGTGGACGGGCACCTCCGCGTCGAGCAGGAGGTCCGGGTCCGCGAGTTCGATCTCGTAGGTCAGGACGTCGACGCGGGCGGCGAGCTCCGCGACCGCGTCGGGGTCGTCGAACTCGCCGACGACCTGCGTCGCGACGCCGTTCGCCGGGCAGTCGGGGGTCGGGTCGAGGACGACGAGGTCGACGCCGAGCGGCGAAGCCGCCTCGCCGAGCATCCGACCCAGCTGGCCGCCGCCGACGACGCCGACGGTCGGGCCGGGGAGTGTCGTCATGCGCGGCGAGTGAGCGGGACGGCGGTTAAGCCTGCCGTGCCGCCGAGCGGTCGACGAAGACGACGACTCGACTCCCCCAGAGCCGGTGGCGGTGTTCGTAGACGGCGTAGCCGTCCAGTCGCGGTTCGAGCTCGGAGCGGTCCCAGTCCATCGCCACCACGACCGGCGGCGGGTCGGCCGGGAGGCCGGCGGCGGGTGCGGTGCTCGTGACCTCGGCGCCGTAGCGCTCGAAGTACCACGGGAGCGGGAGCCGGCTGTGCCAGTTCGGCCCCCCGACCGGCGGCTGGTCGGCGCTCGACTCGTCTGCCACGTGCAGGACGGTGTCGCCGTTCGCCGGGCTGGGCGTGCCGTAGTAGAGCACGTCCGGCTCCGGACCGTCGTCGGTCGCCGCGACGACGGGCCCGACGTTGTCCTCCAGAGTCGCTTTCAGCCCGTTACCGGGCTGAGCGTACTGGAGCACCGCGCCGTCGGACCGGTCCGTGCTGTTGTGGTAGGCGACGTTCGCGCCCGCTACGCCGGAGGCGGCGGCGAGAACGACCAGCGCAGCCGCGAGGGTCGCTGCCCGGCCCGGCACCCGGTCGCCGTCGAGCGGCGCGGACGCCGCGGTGGCGCGCCGGTAGAGCGCCGCCAGCCCGACCGACGCCGGCACCGCGAGCGGGAGCACCGCGTGGACCGCCGCCCACGGCGCCCGGATATCGGTCGCGATCGGGTAGCCGAGGACGCTCGCGAGTCCCCAGTATGCCGCGAACGCGACGGCGTCGCGCCGCCCGCGGTCGGGAGCGTAGCCGTCGACGACGAAGCCCACGACGGCGAGGACGACGACGGCGGGCGCACCGTACACCAGCGTCTCGAGGTAGTCGTAGACGTACGGGAGGTACGGGTGTGACTGGTGCGGGCCGCTGAGCCACGTCCCGGTGAACTTCGTCCACGACCCGACCGTCGCCTCGCCGGCGACGCCCGGCAGCTGCGCGGGCGACCCGAGCGCGGTCCACAGCGTGGGCCGGGGCGCGTAGAAGAAGACCACGACGGCGACGAAGACGGCGAGCCACCCGCCGACGGCGAGCGCCGAGAGCGCCACGCCGCGCCGCGTCGACCCGCCCCACGAGCGCAGTCGGCTGTCGAGCGCGTCGACCCACGCGCCGAACACCCGTCGGAGCGACTCGCCCCCCGCCGTCCGCTCGACGAGTCGGTGGTCGACCAGGAGCGCCCCCGCGCCGGCGAAACAGAGGACGTAGACGAGTGCGTTCTCCTTCGAGGCGAACGCGAGCGCGAGCGAGACGGCGCCGAGGACGGCGAACGACGCCCGGCGTGTGTCGAACGCCCGGACGACGAGGACGAGCGCGGTGACGGCGAAGGCGCCGACGAGCACGTCGCTGCGCATGAACCGCGAGTAGTAGAGCAACACCGGGTTCGCCGCGAGCACCAGCGAGAGCGCGACGGTCTCGTCGTCGCGCAGACGCCCCCGGAGTCCGAGCGCCGCGAGGGGGAGCAGCCCGCCGACGAGGGCGACGGCGAGGCGCGCGCTGAAGTCCGAGGCGCCGAGGAGCGCGAAGACCGGGTCACTCACCACCGGGAGGAACGGGCCGTGGATGATCGGTCGGTAGGTGAGCTGGCCCGTCTCGTGGTACCGCAGCGCCCAGTAGGCGACGCGTGCCTCGTCGAAGTGCATCACCCGGCTGCCGAGACCGACGAGCCGGGCGGCGAGCGCGAGAACGGTCAGTCCGACGACGGCGAGCGCGGGTCGGTCGAGCGCGCGGCGCATCTGCGGCGTCGGTGGGCGTCGGGCGCTTAGGACTCTTGTGGTCCGTCGCCCTCGGGGGCGAAGCTACTTGTCCCCTCAATTGAAAAGTATCACATGGGTTTTTTGATCGTCATCCAGACGTGGCCGGCTGCTCGCACCCCGACAGCGTGAACCCGGACCGTGTCGACTCGGCTGTCGACCTCGTGTACGGACTGTTGATCGCCGTCTCTGTCGGGCTCATCGTCGTCGTCGGCACCGCCGTCGGGGTCGCGTTCGGCTTCGGCGTCCTCGTCTCGTACGTCCTCCACGTCTCGTGGAAGATGGCGCGGTTCGACCCGGACTGGATGACCAGGGCCGTCGAGGAGACGGTCGACGAAACCGTCGAGCAGGCTGTCGGCGACACCGTCGAGGACGCAGTCGACGAAACCGTCGAGGAGACCGTCGAGAAGACCGTCGGTGAAACTGTCGAGGACGCAGTCGACGAAACCGTCGAAGAGAGGGTGCGAGAGACCGTCGACGAAACCGTCGAGGAGACCGTCGAGAAGACTGTCGGTGAAACTGTCGAGGACGCAGTCGACGAAACCGTCGAAGAGAGGGTGCGAGAGACCGTCGACGAGACCGTGAAACAGACCGTCGACGAGCAGATGCAGGCGGAGGA
>JAQCMY010000035.1 GCA_028274865.1 Haloferacaceae archaeon
GAGCGCGAGGTTGGCGGCGACGGCGACTGCGGTGCCGCCGCTGGAGCCGGAGGGGCGACGGTCGCGGTCGTATGCGTTTCGCGTCGCGCCGCCGAGCGAGCTGACGGTGTCGACGCCGAACGAGAGCTCCTGGAGGTTCGTCTTCCCGAGGACGACGGCGCCAGCCCCGCGCAGACGCTCGACGACGGCGGCGTCACGGGCGGGTCGAGAGTCGGCGAGCGCCGTCGACCCCGCGGTGGTCGGCATGTCGTGCGTGTCGTGGTTGTCCTTGACGAGGACGGGCACGCCGTGGAGCGGGCCGACGAACCCGTCGCTGGCGAACGCGGCGTCGAGTTCGCGGGCCCGGTCGGGGGCGTCGTCGTTCAGCGTCAGGACGGCGTTCACCGCGTCGTCGTAGGCGGCGACACGGGCGCGGTACCGGTCGACGAGGGCCGCGGCGCTCGTCTGGCCGTCGGCAATCGCGGCGTGGACCTCGGCGACGGTCGTCTCGACGGGATCGAACCCGGCCATGGTGGTCGGTGGCCACATCCGTGGCGGGGAGCCGTATATCACTCTCGCTCGCCGTCGTGCGGGCAGGGGCCGGTCGAGCCGCGTGTGTCCCGGGGAAGCCTGAGCCTAAGCCTGAAGCGTATCGTGGCCCGAGACGGCTGCGTGCGACCGAGACGTCAGCAGACGCGCTCGGCGCTGGTCGTCGCGCTCTGGCTCGCGGTCCTCGTCGGGAGCGCGGCCCCTGCCGGCGCCGTCGTCCTGACCGACACGGCGGTCGAGATCACCGCGGTCGCGGCCGACCGGACCGACCGCGACGGCGCGGCGACGCTCCACGCCGACGACCCGGCTGTCGTCGCCGGGGTCACGAATCTCGACCCGGACGAACACCTGATCGTCGTCACCGTCGAGACGTTCGACGGCAGCGTCGTCGCAGTCGCGGACACCTCGTCGTGGGGGCGAGACGGCGAGTGGGTCGTCGACCTCGGGCCGGTCTCGCTCGACCCCGGCGAGTACGTCGTCGAGGCCGAGGCTGCCGGCGCGTCGGACGTCGTCACGCTCACCGTCGCCGCCCCGACCCCGACGCCGGCGGAGACGGACACGCCGACCCCGACGACGGCCCCGACCCCGGCGCCGACGCCAGCGGTCACCGCGCCTCCGACCGCCACGCCGACGACGGAGCCCTCGGCGACGACCGGTTCGCAGACAGCCGGACACGGGACAGGATTCACCGCTCTCGCTGCGGTCGTCGTGTTCTGTACGGCTGCTCTCATCGCCGCGCGGCGGTGAGGAGTCGGGCAGCGTCCTCCCGACCCGGTCCCAGAGCGCGTCTGCGACCGCCGCTACCGCCTCGCGGGAGACGACCGCGGTCCTCCGTGACGGCTCTCGGCGCCGGGAGCCGTGTCGGGAGGCCGTTCGACCCGCGCCCGTCGTGTCGTCCGGCTGTCCGGGGCGTCAGTCGACGACGACGCTGTCGGTCATCCAGCAGCCGTCCCACTCGCCGCCGGACTGGACGGAGAGCCCGAACCGGTAGGTGACCGTGCGCCCGTCTGGACCGGTCAGGGTCACGCGCTGGCTGGCCTGGTCGCCGTCGCGCTCCAGCGGGCCGGTCGTCGCCTCGACGTGGTCGACCATCGCTCCGTACCGCCGGCCGCTGACCATCCGCGTGAACCGGTCGAGCGGGCCGGTCGAGCGCCGGTTCGCCGGCGAGGCGAAGTTGTACGCCGTCTTGATCCCGGCGTCGGTGACGGGCGTGTCGTTGTCGGCGAGCGCCTCGACCTGGACGGCGACGACGCGCCCGGGGCCGTACGAGGGGTCTGGCGTCGGGAGGTCGGCAACTGGGTGATCGGGGTGAGACATAGGTGTCGACGTTCGATCGTACGTGCTGGACCCGGTTCAATCGTCGGTCGGCACCGGAGGCGGCAGCCCCACGCTCGCCGTCCGGGGCGTGACGGCGGCGTCCGACACCGCTCGGTACGAGGCGGAGAACTATGTCTGCTCGACACGTACTGTCGTCGATGGGTTCCCGCTCGTCAGACTCGGAGAAGATCGACTGTCCGCGCTGCTCGCGGCAGTTCCTGAGTCGGTCGGCGCTCTCGCGGCACCTGCGGCGGATCCACGGCAGGGGCGACACCGCCGTCGTTCGTGCGAGCAGCGTCACAGCCGGAGAACAGGAGCGTCTGCCGCCGGAGGAGCACTACTGGTGGGTCGCGTTCGAGGACCGGATCGAGCAGTACCAGCCGGTCCCGGCCGACGCCGGCGAGGTCGACCGCGTCGACCTCGATCCGTCGACCGAGGCGATCGAGGTCGTCGACGAGGACGGAGCCGTCCTCACGAGCGTCGACACGCCCGACGTGCCGGTCGACCCCGCCCGTCTGGACTGGGGGACGTCCCGTGAGGGGTACGTTCGGCTGACGTTCCGCTACTGAGGGCACGTCGTCCCGGAGTCACGCCGCTCGCCGCGGGCGTCGCCACACGCGCGAGCCGTCTCAGAACTCGCCGAGCGTCGCCTGACCGTCGCGCAGCGCGGTGGCGTCGTAGCCGGCGCGGGTGAGGTGCCTCGCGAGCGTCGCCGCCGAACCGTGCTGGGTGTACACCCGGTCGGGGTCGACGGCCTCGACCAGCGACAGGAGTGCCGGGAAGTCACAGTGGTCCGAGAGCGGGAACGTCACGTCGAAGCCGCCACGGAAGCGGTACGACTCCTCGACCGCCCAGCCGGAGAACCCCGCGGCGCGCGCGCCGGCCTCGTCGCGGAGCCGGTCGATCCAGTCCGCCCGCGCGGACGTCAGCGGCAGGACGAGCGCGTCGTTCGGCGCCAGGTCGTGTGTGGCCGCGTCGTACTCGACGGCGTCGAACGCGACACCGAGCCGGGCGGCGATCGGCTCGTTGACACGCAGGACCGCCTCGGTCGTCAGCACCCGTCGTCCCGCGCGGGCAGCGAGCCGCTGGAGCGTCTGGGCCCGCCCGAGCGCGTAGCCGAACAGGAGGACGGGCGCGTCGGTCTCGTCGAGCCACGACAGCACGTCCGCGACGACGCTCTCGTGGGACGGGAACTCGTAGCCCGGGTCGCCGTATGTCGCCTCCGTGACGAGGACGTCGGCGTCGACGGCGCCGGCGTCGAACCCGTTGAGGTAGTCCCGGGGCCGGGTACAGACGTCGCCGGTGTAGCAGTAGCGCGTGCCGTCCGGGTCCGTCACCAGCGCGGCCCGGGAGCCGGCGACGTGGCCGGCGGACAGGAGCGTAACCCGGTCGGCCGTCGTCCGGCCGAGCGGGTCGTCGCGGCGCGCGGAGCCGAGCGCGGCGGTCAGCGGCGAGCAGACGGCGGTCTGCTCGCCCGCCGGCAGGTGGTCGCCGTGTGCGTGGCTGACCACGACCACGTCGGCGTCGTCCCCGGGGTCCGCGGCGTCGCAGACGACCCGCGTCCCGTCCGAGAGCGTGATCTCCACGCCGTCGCGGAGCCGAACCGTCACGGGCGGACGTCGGGACGGGCGGGCTTGGGGGTTGCGCCCGGCCGCTCAGTAGGAACTCCCGCCCCCGTCGGTCGGGGACGGCGTCGGACTCCCTGCCGCCGTCGAGCCGCCCGTCCCGGTCGTCACGTCGCCCCGCATCGTCCCGTGGACGGTACAGACGTAGGCGTCGACGGCCGACGCCAGCGTCTCGGTGACGGTGAACGCGAACCGGTCGCCCTCGTCGGTCCAGTCGACGCCGGGGGCGGCCTCCAGCCGGCCGTCGCCGTCCTGTGAACACAGCGCCGCGCCGTCGGCGTCGAGCAGGGCGAAGGGGTGGGCGTTCCACCCGCGGTTCTCGACGGCGTAGCGCCGCCCGACCACGAGCGAGAGCGTCGGGTTGCGCTCGCCGGGCGGCGCGACCGGCCCGTCGACCACCTCCCACGCGCTCACGCCGAGACTGTCGACGGCGACGGCGGTCGTCGGTGTTGGGGTCGACGTCGGGGTCGGGCTCTCCGTCGGAGACGACGTCGGGGTCGGCGTCTCGGCTTCGGCTGTCGCCGGACGCTCCGTCGCGGCCTGTGTCGCCGTCGAACGCTCCGTCGAGGCTGCCGTGTCGGCTGTCGGCTCGCCGGTCGTCTGGCCGGCGCAGCCGGCGAGCAGTCCAGTGAGGCCCGTCGCGGCGGCGGCGAGCAGTCGACGTCGGTCGCTGTCGGTCACGATCTACGACTGGGGCCGACGGCACCTGTCTGTTTCGAGGTCCGTCCGTCGTGGGGCTGCTCTGGCCGCGGCGCCGTCACCGGGCGCGGCTCTCGTCCCGTGTCGCCCGGCTCGTGGCGCGGGTCACTGGTCCTCGTACAGCCCCTCGACCCGTGCGAGCGTGTCGGCGTCCGCCGGGGCGAGGTCGTCGCGCACCTCGCGAAACCGGGGGAATCGGAGCGCGTAGCCCGAGTCGTACGCGTCGCTCCGCTGGATCTCCTCGTACTCGACCGCGAGCACGACCGCCGGGCGGAGGTCGACCGCCCGACCGTCGCGTGCCACGACGAGTTCCTCGAGCCGGTCGGTCAGCGCCGCCAGCTCCTCGTCGGTATAGCCGGTCGAGAGCCGGCCAACCTCGCGAAAGGTGCCGTCCGTCTCCGGCCGGTCGTCGCGGCAGGCCAGGTAGAGCCGGCCGAGCAGGCCGCTCCGCCGCCCCTCGCTGTACTGCGCCCGGGTGACGACCAGGTCCAGCGGGGCCATCGTCGGCTTGAGCTTCAGCAGCCGCCCGACCCGCCGACCGGGGTCGTAGGGAGCACCCGGGTTCTTCAGTACCAGTCCCTCGTGTCCCGCGTCGAGCGCCTCGCGGTACAGCCGTGCCGCGGGGTCGGGGCTGTCCGGACTGGCCGGCGTCGACGCCGCGAACTCGACGCCGGCGTCCACCGCCGGGGCCGCTGGCGCCGCGTCGGGGTGGCTCCGTGGGGCAACGGGGTCACAGGCCGCCTCGAGCCGTGTCAGTCGCTCCGCGAGCGGGTCGTCCAGCAGCGACGCGCCGTCGTACAGGCAGTCGAAGAGGTGGACGACGACGGGCACCGCTGTCGCGACCCGCTCGACGTCCGTCTCGCGCTTCACCCGGGTCGACAGCTCCTGGAACGGCACCGGCTCGCGCGCCGCGTCGCCGACAGTCGACGGCGTGTAGCCGACGAGTTCGCCGTCGAGGATCGCCGGACCGTCGACCGCCGCGTGGACACCCCGGACGACGTCCGGGAACTGCGGGGTGACGTCCTCGAGACGGCGCGTGAACACCCGGACCTCGCCGGCGTCGTCGACGTGTACCTGGACCCGGACGCCGTCGTACTTGTACTCGCAGCGGACGCGCCCGTCGTCGCCGGCGGCGCTCGCCAGCCCCGCCGTCAGCGACTCCGCCTTCTCTGCGAGCATCGCCCGGACCGGGCGCCCGAGCGAGACGTCGAGGGCGCGAACGCCGTCGAGGCCCGCGTCACGGGCACGTCCGGCGACGAGCGGGTAGTCGCTGGTCACCTGGTAGGCGCGCTCGACGGCGGCCACGGCGGCCTCGCTCCCGTCGAGGAAGGCGTCGGCGACCGCGTCACGGATCAGCCCCTCGCCGACGCCGACCCGAACGTGACCGAGAACGGTCCGGACGACGTAGCGCGCCTCGCCGGCGTCGGCGTCGGCGACCAGGCCCGCGACCGCGTCGACGCGGCGGCTGCGGCTCCCCGCGCCGGCGAACGTCGCGACCTCGCGCAGCCGGTCGTGGACGCGTTCGACCGTCAGCGGCTCGCTGAACAGCGTCTGCTGGCCGCCGTTGTCGACCGCCCACGCCGCCGCCGAGCCGAGGTCGCCGGTCTCGCGCCAGCGTTCCCGCACCGACGCCTCCGGTGCGCCGGTCGCCTGGCAGACCGCGTCGAGCGCCAGGCTCGACGAGACACCCAGCTCCGGGCGGTCGTGTGCCGGGCCGAGCCGACCCCGGACGAGGACGACCAGCCGGTCGACCGTGTCGCCCGCCGTCGCGAGCGTCTCGGCGAGTATCGCCCGCTTCTCGCTCGTCGCGTCGGTCGCCGACAGCCGGTCGTAGACGTCCACGAGCGCGGCGTACTCCACGGTCGGTCTCCGGGGCGGGAGGGACAAAAGCGCGCGGCGGAGACCGCCGGGTCACGCGCGGTGTCGTCTCGCCGGTGTGTCTCCGTGTCCCCGTGATTTACTATCCGCTGGCTCGTCTCGGTGCTTGATCACATATGCACGGACGACGGCTCGCGACGCTCGAAGAGATCATCGTACTGTCGGCACCCGAGAGCGACGTCGTCGTCGACAGCGTGACGGCGTGGGCGGGTACACACGACATCGACGTCACCGAACTCGACGTCGGCACGCCGGTCACCGACGACCACGTCGACCGGACCCGGACGACGATGGGCGTCACCGTCGGCGGCGACGGGACGTTCCTCGAGGGGGCCCGCGCGTTCGCACCGCACAGGATCCCCCTGCTGGGGATCAACTCGGGGACCCTGGCGTTTCTCGCCCGGGTGAACCCCGACGACGTCGACGCCGCCCTGACGGAGGTGTTCCGGGGACGAGCGTCTGTCAACGCCAGACAGCAGTACGACGTCGTCGCCGACGACATCGACACGACGGGCATAAACGAGCTGTTCCTCCGCAAGCACCCGCCGGAGGAGCGGTACGGGACGAAGGTCGGGTCGCTCCACGTGTTCGTCGACGACGAGTACGTCGGCGAGTACTTCGGGAGCGGGCTCATCGTCAGCACGCCGACCGGCAGCACCGGCCGGGCGTACTCGAACGGCGGGCCGGTCCACTACCCGCAGGACAACCGGACCCTCCAGATCGTCCCGCACGAGACGATCAGCGCCGCCGTCGACCCGATCGTCGTCAGCCGCGACTCCGACGTGCGGATCGTCCTCGACGCCGACTTCGACATCGACATCGACGGCGGGCGCCAGTTCCAGCGCCTCGACGCGGGCACGGTCGTCCACGTCACCGGCGCGAACCAGCCGGCACAGGCGATCCGGACGTCGTACGACGACCCGTTCATCACCGCACTGGTCGACAAGCTCGACTGGGGACTCCGGTCGGTCGACGACGACGGGCCTCGGGCGGCGCTGACGGGCGCGACGGAGGACGAGTCGACCGACTTCCGGACCCGGGCGGCACGGGTCGCCAGGGAGGCCGCCGAGTCCGCCGGCGAGCCGCTCCGCGAGATCCACGGGCAGGTCGAACACGTCGAGTACAAGACCGACAAGTCCGACATCGTCACCGAGGCCGACTACCAGGCGAACGACATCATCCGGACGGCGATCAACAGCGAGTTCCCCGGCCACGAGGTGCAGTCGGAGGAGAACGACGACGTCGAGCCGGTCGACGGCTACGCGTGGCTGATCGACCCCCTCGACGGCACCGGCAACTTCGCGCACGGCAACCCGAACTACGCCGTCTCGATCGCCCTGCTCGAGGACGGCGTTCCGATCGTCGGCGTCGTCTACGCGCCGGAGTCGGGCGAGATGTTCCACGCCGTCGCCGGCGGCGGTGCGTACCAGAACGGTCGCCCGATCGAGCCGACGACCCGGGACCGGCTCGACGAGAGCATGCTCCTGTCGGGCTACGACCCGGACGGCGGGTTCCTCCAGGCGTTCTACCAGGAGACACAGGGCGTCCGGCGGCTCGGGAGCGCCGCGCTCCACCTCTCGTACGTCGCCGCCGGTAGCGCCGACGCGCTCTGGGAGTACGACACCCGACCGTGGGACATGGCAGCGGGCCTCTGTCTGCTCCGCGAGGTCGACGGACGGGCCACCGACCAGCACGGCGAGCGGTACGAACTCCGGCTGGAGGACGACGAGGCGGTCCGGACGCCGCTGCTCGCCAGCAACGGCTCGCTCCACGACCGGCTGCTCGCGCACCTCGAGACGGTCGAGATGTAGGCCACGGCGCCGACACGGCCCGAACGCGTGACCGGTGGCGCCGTCCGGACGGTCAGGAGCCCGGCCGACGGACCCGGCGCTCGACGGCGCCGACACTCCCGACTGCGAGGACGCCGACGAGCGTGAGCGCGACGACGCCGGCCAGGAGCCGCGCCACCTCGAAGCTCGCCCCGCTGTCGATCAGGAACTGGCCGAGGGCGTCGGCGTACAGGAACAGTTCGGCGGCGACCGCTCCCCTGACGGCCCGTCCCGCACCCAGCCGCGCGCCGGTCAGCACGCTCGGCAGCGCGTGCCGGAGGCGGACCCGGAGCCGGACGAGACGGGTGTCGGCGCCGTACACCGCCGCGGCGTCGAGCAGTCCGGCGGGCGCGTCCGTCAGGCCCGCCTTCGTGTTGATCACGACGACGAACACCGCGAACGCGAACACCAGCGCGACCTTCCCGACCGGCGACAGTCCGAACCAGACGACAAACAGCGGCGCGAGCGCGACCACCGGCGTGGCGTAGAGCCCGTCCAGCGCCGGGTCGAGGACGTGTCGAACCGGCGGCGAGAGTCCGACGAGCGCACCCACGGGGACGCCGACGGCGAGCGCGAGCGCGTAGCCGACGGCGGCGTTCCACAGCGCGGCGAGGAGCGCGTCGAGCAACACGCGCGTCACCAGCGTCTCCCTGACGAGCACGCGCACGACCGAGGCCGGCGGGGCGAGCAGCAGGCGCTGTGTCGACGCGACGGCCTGCCAGGCGCCGAGTGCGACCGCGACCGCCAGGAGCCGGAGCCCCCACCGCCGGAGCGGTCCGAACGACACCTCGCCGGGTCCCGTCATCGAACCGTCACCACGCGCCAGCCCGCGTAGCGCCGCTCGACCGCCCGGAGCAGTCGAACGCCGACGACGGCGAGCAACACCACGTGTACCACGACCGCGAGCGCGCTCGACGTCTGCGAGAAGCGCTGATAGCCGTGGAGGAGTTCGCCGACCCCGGCGTAGATCCACAGTTCGGCGACCACCGCGCCCTTGACCGCACGGTTGTAGCCGACGCGAAGCGCGGCGACGGCGTGCGGGAGCGCCGCCGGCAGGAGCACGTAGACGTAGGCCCGCCAGCCACGCGCGCCGTACACCCGCCCGGCGTCGCGCGTCCCGCTCTCGACGGTCGCCAGGCCCGCCCGGACGATCAACACCATGTGAAAGACGGCGAACAGGAACACGACCGCGGCGTAGAATCCGGCACCCGTCCCGGCGACCAGAATCAGAAACGGGAGGAGACTCGCGACGCTCGTCACGAACAGCGCCGTGACGTACGTCCCGAGGAACGCGTCGAGACGCGTGTCGACACCCATCAGCGCGCCAGCCGGGAAGGAAACGGCGACGGCCAGCCCGTAGCCCAGCGCCACACGGACGAGCGTCCCGGAGAGCGCGTCGACCAGCGCGCCCGAGCGGTAGAGGTCGGCCGTCGCTCGGGCGAGCGCGGTCGGTCCGGGTAGCGCCGGGCCGACCCGCCACGCGGCGGCGACCCAGACCGCGAGCAGGAGGATCGCGCCCCCGGACTGGTGGCGGCGCCGTGCCGACAGGCTCATTCCGGGACCGCGGGCGCGTCGCCCCGGAAGATCGCCCGGATACGGCGCTTGCGGTCGACGAACGCGGCCGTGGTCTCGACGTCGTCGTCGCGAGGGCGGTCGAACGGCACGTCGACCCGGGCGACGATCCGGTTCGGGTCGTCGGTCATCACAAGCACGCGGTCGGCGAGAAGCAGCGCCTCGTCGATGTCGTGGGTGACGAACAGGACGGTCGTCCGCTCGCGGGCGTGGATCGCGATCAGTTCACGCTGGAGCGTCGCCCGGGTGCGCGCGTCGAGCGACCCGAACGGCTCGTCCATGAGCAGGACACCGGGGTCGACCGCGAGCGCGCGGGCCAGTCCGACGCGCTGGCGCATCCCCCCGGAGAGTGCGTCGGGATAGCGGTCGGCGTCGGCCTCGAGTCCGACCAGCGCGAGCGTCTCGGCGGCGCGCTCGCGGCGCTCGGCGCGCCCGACCCCGGCCATCTCCAGTCCGAAGGTGACGTTCTCGCGGACGGTCCGCCACGGAAAGAGGTTGAACTCCTGAAACACCATCGCGCGCTCGCGGCTCGGGCCGGCGACCGGCTCGCCGTCGTACAGGACCTCGCCCGCAGTCGGCTCGGTCAGGCCGGCAAACAGCCGGAGGAGCGTCGACTTCCCGCAGCCAGAGGGGCCGACGACGACGACGAACGCCCCGTCGTCGACGGCGAGTGAGACGCCGTCGAGCGCGCGAACACGGCGTGTGCCGCCGTAGGTCTTCGCCACGTCGGACGCCACGAGCGCACTCATCCGTCGTCGAGCGCCGCGAGGGCGTCCTCGAGCGGCCCCCGGTTGAGCGGGTCGTCGGTCGGGATCCGCTCGTCGGTCAGCCCGACGCGAGACGAGAGGTCGAGCATGTAGTCGACGTTCTCCCGGCGGAGACCGCCGTCGCGTGGCCAGATTCCGACGTCGGTGAGAAAGTCGTAGGTCGGCTCGAGGGTCGCCTCGTCCGGCCCGCCGCCGGGGACGTACTCCCGAACCGCACGCCGGTACCGGTCGTAGCCGTCGTACAGCGCGCGGGAGCCCTGTAGCTGGGCGGCGACGAACGACACCACGTCCGCGCGTCGAGCGTCGACGACGTCGCGCGGGATCATGAACACCTCCTGTATCCAGCTGTCGAGCGTCTCGCCGAACCGGAGAAGCGTTCGCAGGTCCTCGTTTTGCTCGCGCATATCCAGCCACTGGGCGTAGTGCTGGGGCGAGACGTCGATATCGCCGCCGAGCATCGCCTCCTTCCGGGCGCCGGAGTAGCCGATCCGCTGGTAGTTGAGTTCGTCGACGCCGTCGATGGCGCCGGCCTGGAGCATCGCCGCCGCGACCTGAACGGCGTCGAGCCCGGTCGGTGCCGACATCCCGATCGTGGCGTCCTGCTCGACGACGTCCGCGAGCGACTCGATC
>JAQCMY010000041.1 GCA_028274865.1 Haloferacaceae archaeon
CCGGGAGTATCGAGTTCGCCGGCGAGCGCGCGGCGGAGCTGACCGCCTCCTCGAAGGAGCGGCTGTCGGTGCTGCCGGAGGGACCGGCGCGGACGATGCTGGCCGACCTCGCGGACTACCTGATCGAACGGAACCACTAGCGGCGCGCCGCGGGGTCGCGCCTCGCGGCACTCACACCCGCCGTCGTTTTTACTCGCCCGCCGAACCTGTCCATATGGACGACGACCTGCGCGACGCCGTCAGACGAGCGGCGGAGGTCCACGCGCTCGCAAACGCCGTCGAACACGGGAGCGAGGCACAGACCGGCGCGGTGCTCGGCCCGCTGATGGGCGACAACCCGGAGTTCCGCGAACACGGCGACGAGGTGCCCGCCGTCGTCGGGGAGGTCGTGGCACGGGTGAACAGCCGCTCCGCCGCGGAGCGCCGCGAGCGACTCGCCGAACTCGCGCCCGACCGCCTCGCCGAGGTCGAGGCCGACGACGACGGCGACGACGGGCCGGCGCTCCCGGACCTCCCGAACGCGACGGCGGGCGAGGTGACGATGCGCGTCGCGCCGAACCCGAACGGGCCGTGGCACGTCGGCCACGCCCGGATGGCGGCTGTCATCGGGACGTACAAGCAGCGGTACGACGGTCGGTTCGTCTGCCGGTTCGACGACACCGACCCCGACACGAAACGACCGGATCTCGGCGCGTACGGCGCCATCCTCGACGCGATCGACTACCTCGGGTTCACCCCAGACGAGGTGATCCGTGCGAGCGACCGCCTCGAGACCTACTACGACCACGCCCGCGACCTGATCGACGCCGGCGGCGCCTACGCCTGTTCGTGCCCACAGGCGGAGTTCTCCGAGCTGAAGAACGCCGGCGAGGCCTGCCCGCACCGGGACAAGACCGCAGAGCAGACACACGCGGAGTTCGAGCGGATGGTCGACGGCGACTACGGCGAGGGCGAGATGGTGCTCCGGGTTCGAACCGAGATCGAGCACCCGAACCCGGCGCTCCGTGACTGGGTGGCGTTCCGCGTCGTCGACCGGCCACACCCCCGCGAGACAGCCGCGGACTACCGGTGCTGGCCGATGCTCGACTTCCAGTCGGGCGTCGACGACCACCTGACTGGGGTGAGCCACATCGTCCGCGGCATCGATCTTCAGGACTCCGCGAAGCGCCAGGGGTTCGTCTACGACTACTTCGGCTGGACGTACCCCGAGGTGGTCCACTGGGGCCACGTCCAGGTCGACGAGTTCGACGCACCGCTCTCGACCTCCACGCTCTCGGAGATGGTGGCGGACGGACGACTCGACGGCTGGGACGACGCGCGCGCGCCGACGCTCGCGGCGCTGGAGCGTCGGGGAGTCCGGGGCGAGGCCGTCGTCGCGGCGATGGTCGAACTCGGCACCTCGACGTCGGACGTCGAGCTGTCGATGTCGAGTGTCTACGCGAAGAACCGCGAGCTCGTCGACGACCGCGCCGACCGCTACTTCCTCGTCCGGAACGGCGAGCGGCTGCCCCTGACCGACGTCCCGGCAGAGGGAACGCCGCCGGTCCACCCCGACCACGAAGAGCGGGGCCGGCGGTCGATCCCGGTCGACGGGGCGGTGTGTCTCGAGTCGGACGACGTCCCGACGCCGGACGGGCGCGTCTGGCTGAAGGGACTCGGCTGCGTCCGGCGGTCGGGCGACAGACTCGTCGGTACGGACGACGGTATCGAGGCCGTCCGCGAGGGGGACGTTCCGGTGGTCCACTGGGTCCCGGACGACGGGGTTCCCGTCCGTCTGCGGACGCCCGACGGCGACGTGACCGGCCGGGCAGAGCCGGGGTTCGCCGGGGCCGCCGTCGACGAGGTGGTGCAGTTCGAGCGCGTCTGCTTCGCGCGGGTGGACGCGCGGGACCCGGCGGTCGCGTACTTCGCACACAGGTAGGCGCGCGGACAGGTCACGATCGCACGAGAGAGTGTCGCGACGTCGGCACCACCGACCGCGACCGCTAACCGACGGGATTAACCGGCGGCTCGCGTACGCCGGGGCGTGACGCTGCCAACGACGGTTCCGCTCGCCGCCGCGACCGGCGCCGGCGCGACCGACCTCGACGCACTCGACGACGCGTTCGTCGCCGCCGGGGTCGGGGACTACAACCTCGTCGAGTACTCCTCGGTCCTGCCCGCCGGCGCGCGCGTCGAGCGGTGTGACCGGGTGCCGGCAGACCGCTATCCCGTCGGCGCGCCCGTCGGTGTCGTCCTCGCGCGGGCAGCCGGGAGGGAGCCGGTCGCCGCGGGTGTCGGCTGGGTCCGGTCGCCGGACGGCGGTGTCTTCTTCGAGGCGTCTGGGTCGGAGCCCGAGACGGTCGAGACCGAGGTGCGTGCGGGCCTGGCCGGTGCCGTCCGCCGGCGCGACCGGGCGTGGGAGACCGACCCGGCGACCGCGCCGGTGGTCGTCGCGAGCCGCGAGCCGCCGGCAGAGGGCGCCGCCGCCGCCGCCGTCGTCGCCGTCCACGACCGGCTGGACTGACGGGGCGACCGTCTATTTGACTGGGCGTCTCCCGCTGGGCTATGCTCCACGCCCGTGGGCCCCTGCTCTCGGTCGACGCCGGCGAGCGGACCGCCCGTCGCGTCGACGTCGACGGCGCCCTCGCCGCCTACGTCGGCGGCCGGGGGCTGAACACCCGCCTGCTCGCCGGCCGCGCGCCGACAGACGCCGACCCGCTCGGCCCGGAGAACCGGGTGTACTTCTCGACCGGGCCGCTCCAGCGGTCGACGATGAGCTTCACCGGCCGGATGGCCGCGACCGCCTACTCGCCGCTGACCGGCGGCGTCGCCTCCTCGAACGCCGGCGGGTTCCTCTCGCGCAACTTCGCGGGGACGGGCGCCGCCGCCGTCGAGGTTCACGGCGCGAGCGACGAACCGCTCGCGGTCCACGTCCGCGAGGGGCCGG
>JAQCMY010000071.1 GCA_028274865.1 Haloferacaceae archaeon
CGCCCGCCCCTCGGGCGACATCGCCTCGTGTGCGGCGTCGCGGAGGTCCTCGTACCCGACCGGGAACTCGGGCTGTTCGTCCTCCAGCATCCCGCGCCTGTAGATCTCCGTGACACGCTCGTCGCCCAGCCGTGCTGCCCGTTCGGACATACGTGACACAGTATCCCGGGGATACTCAACGCTACGGCTCGACGGCGTCGTGGGACGTCACCGGACCGTGCTCCGGGCAGACGCCGGCGACCCCGGACGGACTCAGACAACAGTGTGTTCGCTCCGTCGCGACCAGTCCGGTCCGGAGGCGTCGACCACACCGCCGACAGCGCGCGTCGCTCACGGGTCCTCTACAGACCAGCCGCTCCTCAGTCTATCGGCGAGAGGGCGGCCAGCCCGGCGGGGGGTCGGGTGGGAGGGCCGAAGCAGCGATCTATCCTAAGCCGCCGCTGCCATCTTATCTCTCCGGCTGCCAGTCGTCCCGCGGCGCGGTGATCTGCCCGCAACCTAGGAAGCTCCTCGCGTGCCGGTGACGGCCCGCTCAGCGCGTCGCGTCGTCTCCGGACACGCGCTCGGCATCGGCACGGGCCGCCCGGTAGCGTTCGCGCGCCCACGCCGTCGCCGCCTCGGTGTCGTTCAGGACGACGCCGCGCGGCGCCCCGCCCTCGTAGACGGTGACGGCGGCGGTCGTCTCGCCGTCGCGTTCGACCACCGTCACCGCGTAGGGCAGGTCGCAGTCGGTGACGTAGGCGGTGTAGCGGCTGTGCTCGAGCAGCTCGGCTGCCGTCTCGGGGTCCAGGTCCCACGCCGAGTCGGCGACCGGCCGTGCCGCGACCGACTCGAACTCCACGCCGTTCTCGACGGCGGCAATCGCGTGGTCGAAGTAGCGCCCGTACACCACCGGCGTGGTCGCGGTCACGCGGTCGGCCTCGCGGACGGCCCGGACGACGGGCGCGCTCACCCGCTCCGGGGCGTGGTCGTCGGCGACCCGGACCTCGGCGTCTACCAGCATCGCGGACGGCAGCGACGCGTCTGGCGACAGGTGCGCGAGCACCGGCGCCGCCGCCGCCACGCCCTCGGCGGCGTCGGCGTAGCGGTCGAAGGCCGCGAGCGCGGTCCGACCGGCGGCGCTCGCGCGCAGCCGTCCGCCGGTCCGCTCGACGCAGCCGACGGCCTCGAGCTCGCGGACCCCGCGGTCGACCGTCGAGCGCGCCACCGGGAGGTCCCCGACGAGTGTCGGCTTCGTCGCCGGCTCCGCCGCGAGCCGGGCCAGCAGCCGGTGGCGGTTCGCGAGCACCTCCCGGAGTTCCGCGCCGTCTTCGCTCACGCCCGGTAGGACGCGACCCCGGCTCAAAGACCTGACTACCGGTCGGTCAGACGCCGGACGTCGTCGCCGTCGGCCTCGCGGCGGAGCGCGGGCGGCGTCGCCGCGAGCGCCTTCACCTCGGAGCCGGGCAGGAGGTGGCCGCCGGGCGTCCGGTCGGTCCCGTGGGCGGCGACGTAGACGTGTGGCTCGCCGTCGGCGACGACCCCGGTCAGCGACGTCGGCTCCCAGTCGCCGTCCTCCGCCACCACGACGTCGCGCTCAGACCGAGGGCGCGAGCGGTCCGCCCCTTCGAGGCAGGACACCCGGAGCGTCGAGAGCGTGCCGACGCCCGCAGCGACCGTCGCGTCGCGCAGGTCGTGGCCCGCGACCGCCCGCTCGACGGCGCCGGGGCCACGTCGCCCGCTGCCGCGAACGGCTCCGTGCCTGGGCGACGTCCGGCGGAGACAAGTCGGTTCGGGCGTCAGTCGCCGGCGCCCGCCGCCGTCCGTTCGACCGTTCCGCCGGGCCGGATCCGGAGGTCGACCCGCGACTCCTCGGCCGGAAACTCGACGGCGCCGACGTCCGCCCCCGCGGCCCGCGCCCGGTCTCCCTCGCCCGTCGCCGCGAGCACCCACGTCGACCCGACGACACAGACGGTTCGCGCGCCTTCCGACGCGACCGACCCGTCGCCGGTGTCGAGCGACCCGTACAGCGGCAGGGTGCCGGAGAGCGACTCTCCGAGTGTCTCGTCGTCTGGTGCGTTCGACAGTACGACGTCGACGGGCCCGCTCCGGCACTGGACCCGCACGACGACCGTGTGACTGGGCGTACACGGGACGACCCCGACGTCGGGCGCGACGGCGAACCCGTCGGCGTAGAGCCCGGCGGCGCGCTCGTCGAGCTCGGTGGTGTCGTGGACCCGCGCACCCGCCTCGCGCATCGCCCGCGGGTACCACGCCGGCGGCTCGGGCGCGACGGCGACGTAGTGGTCCGGGGTGGCACAGTCGCTCTCCAGCCGGTCGGCCAGCCGCTCGGCGTGGCCGAGCACCGTCGTCGTCTCGCCGGCGGTCACGAACGCTGCGACGGTCGTTCCCTCGCGGTACAGCTCCGCCACGACCGGCGGTGGGTCGCGTCGTCGCCCCGGGTCGGCCACGCCGCCGTCGTCTGGTCCACTCATGTGCGGGAACGGGCGTAATAGGTGTTCCCACGAGCGAATTCCCACCTCCGGACAATAGTCTTGCGAACCGGGCCGAAACTACTTCCTCGCCGCCCGTCTCGGCTGCGACATGGAGGGCTCGACCGACGACCCGCGCGTCGTCGCGGTCCACGTCGCTCCCGAGGCCGGCGCGCCGATGGAGCCTCGGGCAGCCGTCGAGGCCGTCGCCGACCACGGCCTGCGCGGCGACCGCTACTTCGCGACAGCCGGGACGTTCTCCGACTCCGACCGCGACGCCACCTTCATACAGGGCGAGACGCTCGACGCCGCCGAGCGCGACGACGGCGTGTGCGTCGCGCCCGGCGACCACCGCCGGAACGTCACCGCCCGTGGCGTCGGCCGCAACCGGCTGGTCGGCCGGCGGTTCGTCGTCGGCGACGCCGTCTTCGAGGGCGTCGAGCTCTGCGAACCGTGCTCGTACCTCGAGCGGACGCTGGAGCGCGAGGGCGTGCGCGACGCGCTGGTCCACCGCGGGGGGATCCGCGCCCGTGTCGCCGAGACCGGCGCCTTCGGCTCCGGTGACGCCGTCGTCGAGCGCGACGCCGCCCCCGGGGCCGCCCGCCCGCGGTCGGAGTGACCCGACCCTACCGCGGGTCCCAGCCGACGAACTCGTCGTCGGCCTCTACCTCGACGCCGAACGCGTCTATCATCCGCCCGAGCGCGAGGTAGCCCGCCGCCGTCGCCGCCGCGCCTGTCAGCGCGCGGTCGTCGAGGTGTTCCGACAGCGCGGCGTGGACGCCGTCCGTCACCCCGCGGCCGACGACCGCACGGGTGTACTCGGCGAGTGCGACCTCACTCGCGTCGAACGGCGTCGGGTCGTCGTCGGCGATCGCGGCGAGCTCGCCTCGTGTCAGCAGTCCGTCGGCGGCGATGTTGACGTGCTGGTGCCACTCGTAGGCGTTTCCCGTCTCCGCGGCGGTCGTGAGGATCACTATCTCGCGCTCGCGGCTGGTCAGCCCCGAACTGTCCCACAGCGACGAGAGAAACGCACGCAGACCCTCCAGCACCGCCGGGTTGTTCGCCGCCGCGGCGTAGACGTTGATCGCCTTGCCGGGCTGGAGCGAGGAGACGACGTAATCGCGGTACTGCTCGTCGACATCGTCCGGGCCGCGGTAGGGGACGCGTGCCATGGCCAGCCGTCGCCGGCCTGCCCGATAGCTCTTGGCACCCTCGCGAGTCCCGGACAGTTTTGCCGGAGGAACTACATAGCGTCGTCCGGGTGACTGTCGTGCCAGCGACGCCGCACCTGCCCGAAGACGAGGAGGAGGAGAACCGCGCTCCAGACATCGACGACATCGTCGACCGGATCCTCGGTCGTGACGGCCCGACCCCGGTCGTCACGTAGCGCAGCCTCCCTGGCCGTCTTTTATTACCGTACCCACCGGCCCCGACGGGCTCCCCGTCGCCGTCGGGGAGCGGAGCGCCCAGCCGTCTCGGCTGGTCAGTCGTCGCCGGGGC
>JAQCMY010000074.1 GCA_028274865.1 Haloferacaceae archaeon
GCCGAACTCGTCGGGCTCCTCGCCCGTGTGGCTGCGTCCGAGACGGGGTAGCCGGAGCCGCTCGGCGACGGAGACTGTGTGTCACTCCCGGTATCCCGCGTCAGCCCTCGACCGAACCGAATCGGACGCCCTCCGGCACACGCGGCCCCCGTCGTCTCGCGTCTCGTCCCCGGGGCGGTGCCGAGAGCCTCTCTCGCCGCCGCTACGGTGGCTCTCGGCCCACTCGGCTGGTGCGGGTTCGACGGCCTCGTCGGCTGCCCGAGCGACCCGAACGACCGCACGGAGCAGCCGGGCGCGTCTCCGCCCGGTCGTGACGCCAGACGGCTGCCGCGTGCCGTCCTACGCCTCCGGCGCGTCTACGTCCGTGTCCAGCTCGTCCGTCGTCTCGAGGCTCTCCAGCGCCGAGACGGCGGCGTCGCGGTGGACGGCCGTCTCCTCGCCGTACCGCTCGGCGGCCAGCCGGGCGTACTCGTTCGCGTCGTCGCCGAACGCGGCGACGCGCTCGACTGTCGCCCGCGCCGTCTCGACGACCCAGCGGTCCCGCGTCGCGGCGTCGACGGCAGTGATGGACTCGGGCCGGACGCTCACGTTCGTCCCGCCGTCGTCCGTCTCGAACGTCCGGGGCTTGCCGACGACGGCGACGTACGCCGGCGGCTCGGCGTCCCGGAGCGCGCCCGCGGCCTCCGGCTGGTACTGCCCGGCGTAGACGTAGAACGTCCCCGTCGGGTCGACGATCCGGCCGCGCCAGTACTCCGAGTCCTCGCCGACGTCTTCGGTCTCGGTGAGTGTCCCGACGAGGAAGACACGGTTCGCCCGCTCGCCGGTCGGCAAGAGTGCGTACACCGGCGCGCGCTCGTCGTCGGACTCTTTGAACGTGTGTGTGGCGTCGTTGAACTCGCTCGCGAAGACGCGGCGCGCGACCTCGCGGGTTGGAACGTCGCCGGACATTATACCGACCTCGCCTCGACCAGCGCCCGTTCGGCGTCGTCCGCCGACGGCCCGCCCAGCTCCTCGAACGCGTCGACCAGCAGGTAGCGGCCGAGCGTCGGGCCCCGGACCCGGTAGTACCGCCCGAGAATCTCCTCGCGCATCTCGTCGCCGACGACGGCGGTGTCGAGCGCGTCCTTCGCCTTCTGCTTCGCCTCTTCCAGTCCGACGCCGGTCAGTTCCGCGGTTGTCTCGCGGTCGAAGATGGTCTCGTGGACCGTCTCGCCGTCGTCGAGGACGCCCTTGATCCGCAGGTCGAACTCGCCCTCGACCTGTCCGTGCTCGGAGCACCGGCCGTTCTGGAGGACGCGCGTACAGTCCGCCTCCGGACAGCGCTTGACCAGTCCGCTGCCCGACTGGACGTCCACCAGCGCGCCGGTCACCTCGTCGGCGTCGTCGCCGACCTCGACCGCCTCGTCGAGGCGCTCGACCGTCGTCGTGCGGTTGAGCTTCACCGAGTAGTTGCCCTGGTACTCGTCGGTGACGACGTTCCCGAGGGCGTAGGAGACGCCCTCCTCCAGCGGCTCGACGTCGGACGTCTCGAACGCGACGAACTTGCTCGTCCCCGACTCGTCGCCGACCAGGCCGACCTGTGCGACGGCGTCGCTCTGGGCGTCCCAGAGGTCGACCACCTGTACCCGCAGGTCGACCCACTCGTCGCCGGTCTCGATGTTGCCGACCTGCGCGCGCTCCGACCCGCCCGCGCTGATCTGGTCACGCTCCATCCCCGCCTCGTCGAGGTAGTGGTTCGTGACGCTCCGGCGCGCCTCGTCGACGGGGACGCGGTACTCCTCGACGAGGTTTCGCAGGCGCTCCTCGACCTCGTCTGCGTCGACGTCGACGTGGTCCGAGAACTGTGCCGCTACCTCTTCGGCGTGGGTTCGCAACTCGCTCATGGGTGCTCGCCTCCGCGTGTGTTCAGTGGGAGGCACACGCCGATTGGTGCGGTTCGGTATTTAACGTTCCGTCACCGGGGCGGAAGTAGTGGAGTCGGGCGACGGTTTTGTGTCGTCCGGTCCCTTTCTCCCCCGTATGGACCTCGCCGCGCGCCTCCGCCGCGCCGCACGGCGTGCCGGTCGGACCGCCGCCGAGACCCGTCGTGCCTACCGCGAGGGCCGCCGGGCCGCCGGCCTCCCCGAGGACGACGAGGGTCGTGCCCGCATCGTCTGCCGGCGCCACGCCGAGCGTCGGGCCGTCGCCGTCGACGCCGAGGGTCGTCCTGCCTGTTTCGAGGCCGACCACCCCGACTGCGAGGGCTGTGCCGAGGACGTTCGCGAGGGGGCGGTCGAGACGTGGTGAGGACAGCGGCCTGTGTCCTCGCCGGCGGCACCGGCTCCCGGCTCTACCCCGCCTCGCGCCCGGACCGGCCGAAGCAGTTCCTCTCGCTCGGCGGCCCGGACGACCGGTCGCTCCTCGCCCGGACCGTCGACCGGGTCGGGTTCGCCGACAGCGTCGTCGTCTCGACGCGCCCGGACCTCGCGGCGGGCGTGCGGACCCGTGTCGACGCCGAGCCGGTCGTCGAACCCGCGCCCCGCGACACCGGTCCCGCCGTCGCCTACGTCACCGACCGCCTCCACGAACGCGACGACGACCCCGTCGTCCTCGTCTGCCCGAGCGACCACGCGGTCGGCGACGACGCGGCGTTTCGCGCGACCGCCGAGCGCGCCGTCCGCGTCGCCGCCCGGACCGACCGTCTCGTGACCTTCGGCGTCGACCCGACGCGTCCGGACCCCGGCTACGGCTACCTCGAGCCCGGCGCCGACGCGGGTGACCACCGTCTGCTCGACCGGTTCCACGAGAAGCCCGACCGCGAGACGGCCCGCGACTACCTCGCCCGTGGCTTCCGGTGGAACGCGGGGATCTTCGCGTGGCGTGCGAGCGCCTTCCTCGACGCGGCGCGCGACTCGCCGCTCGCGCCGCTGCTCGAGTGTCTCGACGACGGCGACCCGGAGGCCGGCTTCGACGCCGTCCCCGCGGTCAGCGTCGACGAGGCGGTGATGGAGGACGCGGCGGCCCGCGACCGGGCGGCGCTCGTCTCCGCCGACTTCCGGTGGGACGACCTCGGGACCTGGGACGCGGTCGGGCGGCTCGCGGACGGGGCGGAGAACGCGGCGTTCGGGGATCTGACGGCGCTCGACGCGCGTGACAGCGTCGTCTACGCCGACGACGCCCACGTCTCGCTCGTCGGCGTCGAGGGGCTCGCCGTCGTCGCCGTCGACGACCGGGTGCTGGTCGTGCCTCGCGACCGCGCGAACGACGTCCGGGCGCTGGTCGAGCGACTCCGCGACGAGGGACGGTACGAGAGCGGTCGCTAGGCGCGCAGGGCCCCGCCGTCTACCGGCAGACAGACGCCGTTGACGAAGCCGCCCCGACTGCTCGCGAGGTAGGCCACCGTGTCGCCGAGCTCCCGCGGGTCGCCGATACGACCGAGCGGCACGCTCTCGGCGAAGCTCGCGAGTCCGGACTCGTAGTCGGTGTACTCGCCCGTCTCGACGCCGTGTTCGACCAGCCCCTCGATACGGCTCGTCTCGAAGGGCCCCGGCAGGACGGCGTTTGTCCGCACCGCGGGCGCGAACTCCCGCGCCGCCGTCTTCACCAGCCCGACGACCCCGCGCCGGACGGCGTTCGACAGCACCAGCCCCTCCATCGGCTCGCGGACCGTGCGCGACGCGACGCAGGTGATCGTTCCCCCGCCGTCGGCGAGGTACGGGTGTGCCGCCCGGACCGCCCGGACGACGCTCATTACGAGGAGGTCGTAGGCGGCGTACCACGCCTCGTCGTCGAGGTCCAGCACCCCGCCCGGTGGCGGGCCGCCGGCGCTCGTGACGAGGTGGTCGATCCCGCCGAACCGCTCGGCTGTCGCCTCGACGAGCCGCTCGAGGTCGCTCCCGTCGGTGACGTCCGCGCGGACACCGAGGGCCTCGCCCGGCCCGGCGTCGGCGAGGCGCTCCTCTGCCGCCGCGAGACGCTCCGGGTCGCGGCCACAGACCGCGACGTGGGCGCCCTCGCCGGCGAGCGACTCGGCGCTCGCGCCGCCCAGTCCCGCAGTACTCGCCGTCGTCAGTGCGACGTCGCCGTCGAGTCCGAGGTCCATGCCCGCCGCGTCGGTGGGGTGGGGTAGAAAGCTACCGCCGGCGGCGGACCCGTACCGCGCCGCTGCTCGTGACGCCGACGAGGAGCGGGTCGACGACGCGCTGGCCCTCGACGGCGTCGCCCGCGCCGTCGCCGACGAGACGCATCAGGTCCGGCGCGGTGTGGTTCACCTTCACGCCCGCCTCGTCGGCGGCGTCGTACACCCGCCCCGGGACGTCGTAGAGGTCCGCCCCCGGTTCGATCGTCACCCGGACGGGTGCGGAGAGCGCGTCGGCGAACGCGACCGTCTCGCGCGCCCGCTCGACGTTGTCGCGGGCCGACCGCTCGACCGCAGAGACGTTCGCCCGCGAGGTGCCCAACCGGTCGCCGATGTCGGACTGTGTGAGCCCCTGCTCCCGGAGCGCCAGCACCTCCGCCTGCCGGCGGGTGAGCACGCTCGCACCGGCGTCGAAGCCGGCGCGGTCGAGGACCCGGTCGACGTCCGGGTCGTCCTCGCCCCCCGCCATCGCGCGCTACGAGCCCCAGAAGTCCTCGCGGCTGCCGAGCCGTTCCCGGCGGTCGCCCTCGCGTCGCTCGGCTTCGTCCCGCTCGCCGGCCTCGTCGTCGCCCTCGCTCTCGTCCTCTGCCGCGTCGTCCGGCCCCAGCGGCAGGCGCTCGACGACCTCCTGTGCGGTCGCGTGGTTCGACTTCACGCGGTGGATCTTCACCGTCGCGCGAGCCTCCGGGAGCAGCCCGTCGATGAGAACGATGAACCCGTCGTCCGTCCTGCCGACGCCAGCCCCGCTCTCGTGGATGTCGTCCACCTCGACGACGACCTCCTCCCCCGGCTTCACCGGCTGGGCCTTCAGGTCCCGGATCGGCATGTCGTAGCTGTCACACCACTCGGCGCCGC
Organism: Haloferacaceae archaeon; assembly: GCA_028274865.1. Taxonomy (GTDB): domain Archaea; phylum Halobacteriota; class Halobacteria; order Halobacteriales; family Haloferacaceae; genus A07HB70. The sequence goes on from JAQCMY010000074.1 coordinate 4,973, forward strand.
CCCGGTCGCCGTAGTACTGACACCCCATGCCCTGTATCCGCTCGGAGTACCGGGGGCATTCGTCGGC
>JAQCMY010000257.1 GCA_028274865.1 Haloferacaceae archaeon
GCGGACTCGAGCAGTTCGACGACCGCCCGCCGCGTCGCCGGATCGAGCGCGCTCGTCGGCTCGTCGAGCAACAGCAACGCCGGGCTCGGAGCAAGCGCCTGGGCGACGTTGACCCGCTGGCGCTCGCCGCCCGAAAAGGTCGCGGGGTAGGCCTCCCACAGCTCCTCGGGGACCCCAAGCGCCGCGAGCAGGTCTCCGGCCCGCTCGCGGGCAGCGTCGGTCGGGGTACCGCGCTCGATCAGCGGTCTGGCGACCACGTCGACGGCGGGCACCCGCGGGATCTCGTCGAGGAACTGCGAGGCGTACCCGACGGTCCCGCCCCGAAGCGACAGCACGGTCCGGTCGTCGCAGGACGCCAGGTCGGTGGCGCCGTCGCCGTCGCCGCCGCGATAGACGATGCGGCCGGCGGTCGGGTCGTACGTCCGATAGAGGCATTTCAGGAGCGTTGACTTGCCGCTGCCGGATGCTCCGACGACCGCGAGAAACTCCCCCTCGCGGACGTCGAACGATACGTCTTCGAGCCCGGTGACCTCCGCGTCGCCGAGCACGTGCATGTCGAAGGTCTTGTGGAGCCCCTCGACGGACAGGCGTGTCATATTACCGAATTGATGAGCGTCTGGGTGTACTCGTGGTGTGGGTCTTCCATGATGCGGTCGGTCAGACCGGACTCGACGATCCGCCCGTGGCGCATCACGACGGTTCGATCGGCCAGCAGGCGAACGACGCTGAGGTCGTGCGACACGACGATCGCGGCGACGCCCGCCTCGCGTTGGACCCGCCGGAAGGTGTCGAGCACCCGGGCTTGGACGCTCACGTCCAGCCCGGTCGTGGGCTCGTCGAGGACGACCACCTCCGGATCGGTCGCCAGCGCGCGTGCGATCTGGACGCGCCGCTGCATGCCGCCGGAGTACGTCCGCGTCGGATCGTCCATCCGGGAGACGGGGATCTCCGTCTCCTCGAACAGCCCTCGAACGCGCTCGCGGACGTCCTCGTACGAGCGCCAGCCGGCCGAGAGGAGCTTCTCGGCGACGTTGCCGCCGCCGGTGAAACCGAGATCGAGCCCGTCGCGGACGTGCTGGTGGACGAAGGCGATCTCGCTGGTCCGGAGGTCGTGGCGGGTCCGGTAGTCGACCGAGAGGAGATCGCCGTCGTGTCCCGCGTACCGCAGTTCGCCGTCGATCGAGGCCTCGGGGTCCCGCTCGATGGCCAACGCCCCCGCGAGGCTGGACTTGCCCGATCCGGACTCGCCGACGATGCCCAACACCTCGCCGGCTTCGACGTCGAGGTCGGCGTCGGCGCAGGCGACGACGCTCCCGCAGCGCCGACACTGGTTCGTCCCCGCGCGATCGCCGGTGGTCTCGAGACACTGCGGACAGCCCGGGCCGTACACGACCTCGATCCCGGAGGCCTCAAGCAGCGTCACGCCCCGTCACCACCGGCGTCCGGTGTCGCCGGGCCCCAATCGACGCCCGACCGATCGAGGTGGTGGTCCTTCGAACGCGTCGGGTCCTCGCGGCGCTTGGCGCAGAAGCTCGCGTCGTTGCAGGCGTATCTGGTCTCGAAGGC
>JAQCMY010000077.1 GCA_028274865.1 Haloferacaceae archaeon
CGACGTCGACGCGGACGCCGACCGTCGAAAGTACGAGTTCCGGCGGGTGATCGAGGAGCTCGAGGACTACGACGGCTCCGGCACCCAGCTCGTCACCATCTACGTTCCCGAAGAGAAGCGGCTCTCGGACGTCGTTGCCCACGTCACACAGGAGCACAGCGAGGCGTCGAACATCAAGTCGAAGTCGACGCGGACGAACGTCCAGGACGCGCTGACGAGCATCAAAGACCGCCTGCGGTACTACGACAACTCGCCGGAGAACGGGATGGTGCTGTTCTCCGGAGCCGTCGACTCCGGCGGCGGGCAGACGGAGATGGTCACCCGGGTGCTGGAGTCGCCGCCAGACCCGGTCCAGTCGTTTCGCTACCACTGCGACTCGGCGTTCCTGACGGAGCCGCTGGAGGGGATGCTCGCGGACAAGGGGCTGTTCGGCCTCGTCGTCCTCGACCGGCGCGAGGCGAACGTCGGGTGGCTCCGCGGCAAGCGCGTCGAACCGGTCAAGTCCGCGTCGTCGCTCGTCCCGGGCAAGCAGCGAAAGGGCGGCCAGTCGGCACAGCGGTTCGCTCGACTCCGCCTGGAGGCGATCGACAACTTCTATCAGGAGGTTGCGGGGATGGCGAACGACCTGTTCGTCCCGGAACGCCACGAGATAGACGGCATTCTCGTCGGCGGGCCGTCGCCAACGAAAGACGAGTTCCTGGACGGCGACTACCTCCACCACGAGCTCCGTGACCTCGTCGTCGACAAGTTCGACGTCGCCTACACCGACGAGTCGGGGCTCCACGACCTGGTCGACGCCGCGCAGGACGCGCTGGCCGACCAGGAGGTGATGAAGGACAAGGCGCAGATGGAGGAGTTCTTCGAGGAGCTCCACCGCGGCGAGAAGGCGACCTACGGCTTCGCCCAGACGCGCCAGAACCTGATGATGGGGTCGGTCGACCGCCTCCTGCTCTCCGAGGACCTTCGCTCCGACGTCGTCGTCTACGAGTGTCCGGAGGGCCACGAGGAGTACGAGACGGTCGACCCGCGCCACGACGACCCGGACCACCGCTGTGCCGAGTGCGGCGAGGACGCAGAGGCCGTCGACCGGGAGGACGCCGTCGAACACCTGATGACGCTCGCGGACCAGCGCGGCACGGAGACGAAGTTCATCTCGACGGACTTCGAGAAGGGCGAACAGCTGATGAACGCCTTCGGCGGCGTCGCCGGGATCCTGCGCTACGCGACCGGCATCTAGAGGACGTCACGGAGTTGGGCGTGTCGGCGCGACAGGTCGAAGTGGGGCTCGACCCGGCCGGCGCTCACGAGGCGACCGAGCGCGAGGTGGACGTCGACGCCCGCGCGCTCGGCGTACGTACAGCAGTCGACGACCGCGGCGCGGTTCAGCGCCAGCGAGTCGAGCAGGCCGAGCGCCAGCGCCAGCGCGGCGCCGCCCTCGCCGCCGGGGAACTGCGAGAGCAGGGCGTCGAAGCCGGGGTCGGCAGGGACGTCGTCGGGGCTCGCGGGCTGGACACGGAGACAGGACGTACAGACAGCCGCAGCCTCGTCGTCGGGCGCGTGGGCCGCGAGGTCGGC
>JAQCMY010000115.1 GCA_028274865.1 Haloferacaceae archaeon
CGGACGGGTCGACGAGCGTGTCGAGCAGCCAGGCGTTGTACGCCCGCCCGAGCGCCGCGGCGAGTTCGGGGTGCTGGACACAGCCGAGGTAGAGGTTCTGTGTCGGCGTCAGCACGACGGTGTCGGTGTCGAGCAGGTCCATCCCCTCGCGCACGTCGGCGGGGGTCTTGACGCTCGTCGCGTCGGCCTTCCCGGTGTCGACCGGGGTGAGAAAGCCCGCAGAGGGGTAGAACGAGGAGATGTAGCCGTAGGAGTCGTCGACGTCGGTCCGGAGCGCCGACGCCATCGGCCCCTCGAGGTACGGCAGGAGGTCCGACTGGTGTTCGGTGACGTGTGCGTCGCAGTCGACGACACGGTCGAGATCCGCGACCGCCCTGACCTGCTGTGAGTCGCTCATCTGTGCGCGTCTGTGCGCGCTTCGGAGATAAACTGTGGCGCGGTCAGAGCGCCTCGCGGACCGCGTCGACGCGGTCACCGAGCGCCGAGCGCAGGACTGCGAGGTCGCCGCCGATCCGCAGCAGGTCGTAGCCCCGCTCGCGGGCGTCGGCGACAGCCGCCGGCGAGTTCGCGATGCCCGCCAGCGCGACGTCGCTCTCGGCGACGCGCGCCTCGACGTCGGCCACCGTCTCGCGCACCTCGGGGTGGTCGCGCTCGTTCGGGTGGCCGAGCGAGACGGAGAGGTCTGCCGGGCCGACGAAACAGAAGGACAGCGCGGGCACGTCGAGGATGGCGTCGAGGTTCTCGACCGCCGCCGCGGACTCCACCATCGCGCCGAGGGCGACCTGCTCGTCCTCCTCGTCGACGTACCCGTCGTCGTCACTCCCCCACGTCGTCACGCGGGCCTGCGCGACGCCGCGCTCGCCCGGCGCACCGTCGTGGCGAAACCGGGTCGCCGCCGCCGCCGTCTGCACCTGTTCGGCGGTCTTCACGCGCGGAATCAGGACGTTCCGGGCGCCGGCGTCGAGCGTCTTCCGCACGAGGTGGGGGTCCTCGCTCGGCAGGCGCACGAGGAGTTCGGTGCCCACACAGTCGGCGGCGCGCGAGAGGTCGTTCAGCAGGCGGGCGTTCTGTGGCGCGGGGCCGTCGTGTTCGAAGTCGAGCCAGACGAAGTCGAGGCCGAGCGCGCCGTACGTCTCGACCACCTCGGGCGCGAACGTCGACGCGCCCGCGCCGACGACTGGATCGCCCGCGGTCAGCGCCCGCCGGACGTCGTTCGTGCGGTCCATGCCGCGCGTGTCGGGCGCGGGGGCCTGAGGGTTTGGGTCACGGCAGGGCGGCGAGACTCGTGCGGCGGGTCGTGGCGGCTGGCGGGGTCGTCACCCGTGCGGGTCGGACACGGCGAGTCTCGCGTAGTTCGAACCACCACGTCTGCTCGTGGTCGTCACTCACGAGTCCGTGACGACACACGAGCACGGTGGGATTCGAACCACGGTCGTTCCGGTCGCTTCGCTCCCTGCACTCCCTGATTCGAATCCCGTGGCTCGCTCTGCTCACTGTCGTTCGCAGAAGCGAGCACGGTGGGATTCGAACCCACGGCCGTCGGATTAGAAGTCCGACGCTCTATCCTGGCTGAGCTACGTGCCCTCGGCGGACCGAGTCCGCGGCGTGACTAAAGCGCCGCGGGTTCGCGGGAGTTAAGCGCCGGGCGGACCGACATCGGACGATGTCAGTCGTGGGAACGGTCGGGATGCCCGGCAGCGGCAAGGGCGAGGTGGCCGCCGTCGCCGAGTCGGCGGGGATTCCGGTCGTGACGATGGGCGACGTGATCCGCGAGGCCTGCCGCGAGCGCGGGCTGGAGCCCGCGACCCACCACGGCGAGGTCGCACAGACGCTCCGCGACGAGGGGGGCCCCGCCGCGGTTGCGGAGGCGTCGCTCCCGCACGTCGAGCGGGCGCTCGGGGAGGCCGGCGTCGGCCTCGTCGTCGTCGACGGTCTCCGGTCGCCGGCGGAGACCAGCCGGTTCCGCGAGCGGTTCGGCGACGGCTTCTCCGTCCTCGCGGTGGAGGCCCCGTTCGAGACCCGCGCCGACCGCCTCGCGGAGCGCGGCCGGGACGCCACCGACGCCGACCGGGAGCGGCTGCGCGCCCGCGAGGAGCGCGAGCTCGACTGGGGCATGGACGACGTGATCGCGGACGCGGACCGCCGGATTCGGAACGACGGGCGCTCGCTCGCGGCGTTTCGCGACGCCGTGCGCGAGGTGCTGGACGAGGTCCGGCTGGAGACGGTCGACCGGTGATCTACCGCGTCGACGTCCGGGTCGTCGCGCCCGTCGCCCCGACGGAGGTAACCGAACGGGTCGCAGACGCCGTGCGTGAGCTGTTCCCCTCCGCGACGATCCGGGAGGAGCCGGGACAGGTCGTCGGCGAGACCCACGACCTCGACGAGCTCTCGCGGCGCCTCCACGAACAGGAGATACTCGAGGCGGCACGCCGGGAGTTCCGCCGCCAGGCCGGCGACGACGGGTTCTCGTTCGCGCTGAAGAAGCAGGCCGCCGGCGAGGGCGTCGTCAACTTCTCGGTCGGGTCGCCGGACGAACTCGGCGACGTGGCGGTCAGCGTGGTCGTCAACGAGCCGTCGGTCGAGGCATACATCGACCTCGTCGCCCCCGAGACGGTCGAGGGCGACCCGGTGGAGTAGCCGGCGGTCGGCGGCCCGTCGACGAGCGCGGCAGGTCGGCACGCCACCGTACCCGCACGGAGCGGCTAACGGGCTGGTATGTTCCACACAATAATAAGTGACAGACACGGCTGGATTCGCCCGCGGAGCGTCTCACGAGTGTCAGACGACATCACACTCGACGAAGCGACA
>JAQCMY010000118.1 GCA_028274865.1 Haloferacaceae archaeon
CCAGAGCCGGTCGCCGGTGGCCGCGTCGACTGCCGCGACGACACCGCCGCTCTCCGACCGCGACCCGACGACGACCCGGCCGTCGGCGACGGCTGGCGGCGAGGGGAACGCGTCGACCGGGCCGGCGCTCCAGCGCCGCGCTGGACCGGGAGTGAGCCGGCGGTCGAGGCCCGTCCGCGGCTCGTAGGCGACGGTGCCGTCCAGCGGCGCGTCCGCGGCGTATAGGCGCCCTCCGGCGAGTGCGGGCAGGGCGCCGTCGACCTGCCACTCCCGCCCACCCCGGTTGGCGACGCCACGGAGCGTCCCGTCCTCGTGGCCGACGTGTGTCTCACCTGCGCCGACGGTCAGGCCGACCGCGTTGTCGGTGCCGAGCGGGGTGCGGCGGCGCTCGCGCAGGTCGGCGTCGTACACGACGAGTGTCGAGGGCGGGTCGGGGCCGCCGGCTTCCTCCCGGACGGCGCGGAGCCGACCGTCCGGGCCGAACCCGGCGAGGGGCGTGGCCGTCCCGTCCGCACGGGTCGCCGGGCCCCCGTCGTGCGGGTACGCCGCGAGTCCGGTCCCGTGGACGACGATCCCGTCGGGGCCGACGAGCGGCGTGTGACGCGGCTGTCCGCCGGGAGTCGGCGTCGACGCGAGTTCGCGGACCGACGGCGTCGAGCGCGGCGGACGTGCACCGGGGCTGTGGGCGGTGTTCGCCGGGTCGTAGCGGCGGAGCGGCCAGGTGCCGGGCGCGGGTGACCACGACGCGAACGAGGCACCCGTCGCGCCGCGGTACAGCCGGTGTGTGCCGTAGGCGGCAGCGGCGACGGCGACACTGCCGCCGAGGAGACGGCGGCGAGAGACGGCGGGCATCGCGCAAGCGTGACTGACCGCCGATCATAAGTAGCCCGACTTCGCCGGGAGCGGCAAGGCCTCAGGCGTGCTCCTCGCGCATCCGCCGGGCGGCCCGCTCCAGGGCCGCGACCGCCGGCAGCCGGTCGCCGGTCAGCGTCCGGAGGTACGCGCCTCCGGCGACCGAGAGGTGGTCGAAGTCGTCCGGGTCGAGGTCGTACATGTCGACGGCTCGCGAGGTGTCGCCGCCGCCGACGACGGAGAAGCAGTCGGCGTCGGCGACGGCCTCCAGCAGTCCGACCGTCCCGACGCTGAACCGGTCGTCCTCGAACACGCCGAGGGCGCCCTTGACGAACACGGCGGCGGAGTCGCGCACGACCGGCGCGTAGGTCATCAGCGTCTCGGTACCGACGTCCTGGTAGGCGACGGTCTTCTCCTCGACGGCGTCGACGGCGACCTCCGCGCGCCGGCTGCCGTCTGCGTAGGCGAGGTCGGCCGGGGTCGACACCTGGTCGCCGTGGACGTCGAGCACCCGCTCCAGTTCGGCGCCCGTCTCCGCCCACGCCGCGTCGAACAGGTCCGTCCCCGCGGCGTCGTGACCGACGGGGTGGCCCCGCGCCCGGAGGGCGAGTTCGCCGACGACGCCGCCGAGGAGGAACCGGTCGACCCGGTCGGCCAGCGCGTCTATCGCCCGAACCACGTCCGCCGCCTTCGCGCCGCCGAGCGCCATCGTCACCGGCCCGTCGAACTCGCGGCGGGCGATCGCGCCGTTTGCCTCGTACTCTGCCGTCATCACCGGGCCGGCGTACGAGGGGAGGACCGCCGGAAAGCCGACGAGCGAGGCCTGCGCGCGGTGGGCGGCGGAGTAGGCGTCGTTCACGTAGGCGTCGACGGCGGGCGCGAGGTCCCGGACGAGCGCCGACTCGGCGTGTTCGGCGGGCGTCCGGTCGGCGAGTTCGTCGTCGGTCATCCGGACGTTCTCGAGGAGGAGCACCTCGCCGGCAGCGAGGCCACGCACCGCCGCCAGCGCCTCGTCGCCGTGGGTGTCGGCGACGAAGCCGACGGGACAGTCGAGGTGGTCGGCGAGGAGGTCCGCGTGGCCCGCGAGCGACGCGAAGTCGGGGCGGCCCGGCCGGCCCTGGTGGGCGAGCACCGCGACCGCGTGGCCGTCGTCGACGAGGCGCGCGAGCGTCTCGGCGTGGCCGGCGAACCGCCGGTTCTCGCGGACGTCGCCGTTCTCGACGGCGGTGTTGAGGTCGAGACGGACGAGCAGGCGCCGCCCAGCCGGGAGGTCGTCGAGCGTGAGCATCGTCCGGCGGTGTCCGGCCCGCCACTTAGCCCTTCTCGGGTCGAGAGCGCCGGCTCAGGCGGGCTCGGCGGTCGCCTCCGGCGAGGCCGGGGCGACGTGGCGCGCCACGTCGAGCATCCGGTTGGCGAAGCCGAACTCGTTGTCGTACCACGCGAGGACGGTCGCGAGGCCGTCGTCGCCGACCACGGCGGTCGAGGACAGGTCGACGCACGAGGAGACTGGCAGACCGACGACGTCGCGCGAGACGACCTCGTCGTCGGTGTAGCCCAGTACGCCCGCCATCGGCCCGTCGGCGGCGGTCGTCAGCGCGTCGTTGATCGCCGCCGCGTCCGGCGCGTCGGCGAGCGCGACAGTCAGTTGCGTGATGGAGCCGCTCGGCACGGGGACACGGACGGCCATCCCGTCGAGCCTCCCGGACAGCTCGGGCAGCACCTGCGTGACGGCCTCTGCCGCGCCCGTCGTCGTCGGGACGATGTTCTCGGCGGCGGCGCGGCCACGGCGAGGCTTCTCGTGCGGGCCGTCGATCAGGTTCTGTGAGGTCGTGTAGGCGTGGATCGTCGTCAGGTAGCCCGACTCGAGCCCGAACGCCTCGTGGAGCGTGGCCGCGACGGGCGCGACGCTGTTTGTCGTACACGAGGCGTTCGAGACGACCGCCTCGCCGTCGTACTCGTCCTCGTTGACGCCGTAGACCACCTGCGGCGTCACGTCGTCTTTCGGCGGCGCGCTGACGACGACGCGGTCCGCGCCCGCGTCGAGGTGGGCGCTCGCGTCCTCACGCGTCCGGAAGGCGCCGGTACACTCCAGCGCGACGTCGACGTCGAGGTCGGTCCACGGGAGCACAGCGGGGTCGCGCTCTCGGGTCACCAACGCGTGGGCCTCGCCGTCGGCGTGTTGCGCGACGAGGTGGCCGTCCTCGACGGCGGCGTCGAGCCGACCCAGCACCGAGTCGTATCGCGCGAGGTACTCGACGGTCTCGTCGTCGGCGACGTCGTTTACCCCGACCACCTCGAGGTGGGGGTCGGACAGCGCGGCACGGAAGACACTCCGGCCGACCCGACCGAAGCCGTTTATCGCGACGCGGAGCGCATCAGCTTGACTCATTCGCGAGTTAATCTGTGTCCGAGCGTATTATTTCTGTCGGCGCCAGGGGGTCAGAAGGCTTTTAGCGGGTTGTGGCGTACGGTTTGACGATGCGGAGAGACGACCGTGACGACCCGTTTGGCGACATCTTCGACGAGATCGAGCGGATGATGAACGGGTTCGGGGACGACGGAGGCGTCGCCGCCGAGACGCACGTCGACGTCTACGACCACGGGGACCGGCTGCGGGTCGTGGCCGACCTCCCGGGGGTCGAGAAGGGGGGCCTCGAACTCCAGTGCGACGGCGAGACGCTCACCGTCGCCGCCGCCGGCGACCGTCGAGAGTACCACGAGCGGGTACGACTCCCCGCCCGGGTCGACGAGCACTCGGCGGACGCGACGTTCAACAACGGCGTGCTGACCGTGGCACTCGACAAGAGCGGCGAGAGCGCGAGTATCGACCTCGACTAGCGGCGACGGACCAGCGCTGCCAGCCGACCGTAGAAGTTCGACTCGTACTTCGACTCGTCGTCGACCGTCGGGCGCGCGTTCGTCTCGTTGACCACCCACCGCGCTCCCGTTCGGAGGAGGTCGACGCCCAGCCAGTCCGCGTCGAGCGCCGACGCCGCGTCCTCGGCCAGCCGCCGCGCCCGGTCCGGCAGGTCGACCCCGACCGCCTCGGCGCCGCGGTGGACGTTGTGTTTCCACCCGCCGCTCCGGCGCTCCACCGCGCCGGCGTAGGTGCCGTCGACGACCATCGCACGGTAGTCCCGCGCGTCGGACAGGAACTCCTGGACCAGGAACGACCGGTCGCCCGTCGCCCGGAAGTCGTGAATCAGCGCGAGGTAGTCCGTCACGCCGAGGTACGAGTCGAGGTCGTGGGCCGTCGTCACGCCGATGCCGCGGGTCGTCGAGTTCGGCTTCACCACGACCGGCCAGTCGAGGCCGTCGACGGCTGCCGCGAGCGCCTCGTCGTCGGCGGGGTTCGACACCAGGCGGGTGTCGGGCACCGGGAGCCCGGCCCGTGCCAGCCGGGCGTACGTCTCGGCCTTGTTTCGCGACCGGAGAACCGTCTCGCGGCCGTTCACCCACGGCAGGCGGCGGAGGGCGGAGGCGGCGCCGCCCTCCATCAGCCGCGACGGGAAGACGAGGCCGACGTCGAAGGCGTCGGCGACGGCGTCCGGAGTGAGCCGCTGAACCCGTCCCGTCGTCGGGAGGTGGCCGACCGCGATACCGCGGTCGGCGAGCGGGTCGCGGACCCGTTCGAACGTCTCCGCGCGGGTCGCGAGCGCGAGTCTGAGGTCGGCGTCTGCCACGGTCGGGTGTCGCCTCGCGGCGTGAAAAGTCCGTGTCCGACCCGACTCAGGCGACGAGCAGCTCCTCGCCCGCTTCGACGACGACCCGACAGGGTGGGGACATCTTGTTGTACGCGCGCCGGAACGCGTCCTTCGCCGTCGGTGCGTCCTCCGGCTGGCAGTAGATTGTAAAGATAGTGTCGCCGCTCGGCACCCGCGCGGCGGTGCCGACGGGCTTGCCGAACGCCTGCCGCATCCCGTCGGAGACGCGGTCTGCGCCCGCGCCCGTCGCCTGCTTGTTCTCCCGCAGGACGTGGTGTGGGTGCTTGCGGAGGACCATCTTGTAGTTCTCTTGGCCGACCTCCTTCAGCATGAGTCGGTTGGCGGACAGGCGGGCGGACTCGAGCGAGCCGTGCCGGAGCTGGCACTCCTCCTCGACGTCGAGGCTGACGTGGACCGGGTAGTCGTGCGGGCCGGTCTGGAGGTTGCCCATGTTGTGCTGGGCGATTTTCGAGCCCGGGACGCCGGTGATGTACTCCCGTCGTGTGTACGCCGGGTTACTGATCTCCCGGTACATCGAGGCCGGTTTGTCGGACATGATTAGTTGTCGAGACGTGGGGCGAGTCGCCTGTTAAGAGCGTCGATCCGCCACGACGCCGGGGTCGAGCGCAGCGTGGTCGAAGCCGTGTTCGTCGAGTAGCGCCGCCGCCCGGTTCGTGACGGAGGGGGCGACGAGGACGCCACGGACCGGTAGGGGGGCAGGGCCGGCTCCGCCCTCCCGCTCGACTGCGTCCTCGCGGTCGACACCCCCCTCCCGCTCGACTGCGTCCACGTACCGTCGGAGCTGCCCGACCGCGTCCGGTCCGACCCGCCGTCGCTTCAGCTCGACGACGACCGGTCGACCGGCGCCGTCGCGCCCGAACACGTCCACCGGGCCGGCGCTCGTCTCGCGCTCCGTCGCCGTCGGCTCGAACCAGTCCGCGACGAGCGTCGGCTCGGCCAGCACTGCCTCGCGCAGGTCCGCCTCGCTCCCGACGAGCGAGCGGTCCGACTCGTCGGTCGGCTGCATCGCCGTCAGCTGGTACACCTCGTCGAACGTCACGTCGAGGCGCTCGTCCGGCGAGGCCCGTGTCGACCGCACCCGGAGCGCGTCGTCGCGGACGCTCGCGGCGTGGTCGGAGCCGGGGGGCTGCCAGTTGACCGGCGTCCGCCCCTCGTCGGTGTGGACCAGCGCCGCGCCGTCCGGCTTCAGGACGACCAGACGGTCGCCGGTGCCGAGTTCCGAACTCGCCCGTCCCTCGTAGGCGACCCGGCACTGTCCGTAGATCGTCACGAGCGCGTCTGCCTCGAGCGCCTCCGAGAGCGCCGTCAGCGCCTCGCGCGGCGTCGGCGAGCGGAGCGTCTGCACGACGGGCTGCTACGTGGGCTCGGCGAAAAGCGCCGCGCAACGCTTTTGCGCCCGCCGGGCGGCGAGTCGGGAGATGCGCTCCGAGTCCGAGATTCACGACCGGCTGGCCGAGCTCGAGGCGGCGTACGACGCGCAGGACCCGCCGACGTCGCCGACGGAGGACGAGGCGGAGATCGCCGTGTTGCGCGCGATAGAGGAACTCGAGTGGGTGCTGGGCGAGCGCGAAGCCGACGGCTCGTTCACCAGGTGATCGGAGAACTGTACGTCGTCGTCGCGTCTACAGGCGGGTGAGGTTCTTCGCGCGCGGCCCCTTGTCCGCCTGTTCAATCTCGAACTCCACTTCCTGCCCTTCCTCGAGGTCCGGACCGCCGACGTCTTCCATGTGGAAGAAGACGTCTTCCTCCGAATCGTCGCTGTCGATGAAGCCGTAGCCGCCGGTGTCGTTGAAGAAGTCGACCGTTCCAGTCGCCATTGCAACTGGCAATGCGCTTGGCTGCTTCATAAGCCTTCCGCGACGGAGGGGCGTACTCTGCACGCCCGGAAACGGCGTGATGAGCGCTTCTCGCGTCCGTTCTGTGTTCGGTCGACGAGCAGACGGCCTCCGCGTGGCCGGGGCAGGGCAACGGTGGGCCGTGAACGAGACCGGTCGCCGGGCCGTCGGGTACGCCCTCGTCGCCGCCGTCGTCGGAACCCCCGTCGGGACAGTCGTAAACGGGTCGATCGTCGTCGGCATCGCGTGGGGCGTCGGGAGCGGAACCGGCGGGCTCCTCGGACTCCTCGGCGACGACGCCTACCGCTGGCGCGGGAACTGAGCCGGGGCGAAGGGACTTAGCCGCCGCGAGGGAGGAGACGGGCAATGACCGACGGCCCGCGTGGACGTCTCCGGCGACACCTCGGAGTCGACACGCGGGCGCTCGCGGCGCTCCGCGTCGGTCTCGGCCTCCTCCTCGTCGCCGACCTGCTCGGGCGAGCACGGGACCTTCGCGCGTTCCACACCGACTTCGGCGTCCTCCCGCGGGCGGCGCTCGCGGGCCGCTCTGCGGAGTGGTGGTTCTCCGTCCACGCGCTCTCCGGCGACCGCTGGTTCCAGGTCGTCCTGTTCGTCGTCGCCGGCGCCGCGGCGCTCGCGCTCGGCTACCGGGCGCGGACCGCGGCGGCGCTCTCGTAGGTGCTCCTCGTCTCGCTCCACGACCGCAACCCCGTCCTGCTCAACGGCGGCGACGTCCTCCGCCGGCTGCTGTTGCTCTGGGCCGTCTTCCTCCCCCTCGGCGAGCGGTGGTCCGTCGACGCCCGCCGGCACAGCCGGACGCCGCGGGCGTGGGTCGCCTCGCTCGCGACGGCTGGCCTCCTCCTCCAGGTGGTGACGATGTACACCGTCAACGCCGCGCTGAAGCTCTCGGGCGACCTCTGGCTCTCCGGCGCTGCCATCGAGTACGTCTTTAGCCTCGAGCAGTTCACGACGCCGCTCGGAGACGCGCTCGCGTCGTACCCGGCGCTGCTGGTCGTCCTCGACGCCGCCTGGCTCGTGCTCGTGGCGGCGAGTGTCCTCCTCGTCGTCCTGCGCGGCCCGGCGCGGGCGGCGTTCGTCGCAGCCCTCGCCGGCGGCCACCTCTCGGTGTCCCTGACGATGCGGCTCGGGCTGTTCCCCTTCGTTGCCTGTGTCGCCCTCCTCGCCTTCCTCCCGCCGCGCGTCTGGGACGCCGTCGAGCGGGCCGTGCGGGCGCGCTCCGGACTCCGACCCCGACCCCGTCGCCGCCGTCGACCGTCTGCTCCCCGCGCTCCCGCGCCTCCCGGCCCGGTCCTGGCCGCGAACGCCTGTTCGCCGTCGGTGCCGCCGTCGTCTTCGTCCTCGCGCTCGCCGGGAACGTCCAGCCCGCGGCCGTCGAGCGCGACCGCCTGCCCGAGGGCGTCGACCCGGCGCTCGACGCCGCCGACGCCATCGAGCCCGCGATCGAACTGACCCGCACGGACCAGTACTGGACGACGTTCGCGCCGGAGCCGCTACGGGTCGACGGCTGGTACGTCGTCCCCGCCCGGCTGGAGAACGGGTCGACGGTCGACGCCCTCCACGAGCGCCCCGTCCGGTGGGCGAAGCCCGCGAACGTCGCGGCGACGTACCCGAACGCGCGCTGGCGAAAGTACCTCGTCACCCTCTGGCGACCCGGCTTCGCGTCCCATCGTCAGCACCTC
>JAQCMY010000052.1 GCA_028274865.1 Haloferacaceae archaeon
CGGGAACCCCTCGACGAACCCCGCGCCGTCCGCCAGGGTCGGGGCGTCACGTCCGCCGACGACCATCGAGCCGACGTAGAGGGTGAGTCGGTCGACCAGTCCGGCGTCGAACAGCGAGAAGATGAGTTCGCCGCCCCCCTCGACCAGCAGCCGCCCGACGCCGTGATCCGCGAGCGCCGACAGCCCCGCCTCGATGTCGACGCGGTCGGAGTCCGACGCGCCGCCGCCCCGGAGGACGGTCGCTCCCGCCGCGTTCAGCGCCCGCTCGCGCTCCGCGGACAGCGCGTCGGCGGCCAGCAGGTAGGTGGTCGGCTCGCCGTCGAGTATCGAGGCGTCCAGCGGCGTGCGGCCCCGCGAGTCGACGACGACCCGGGCCGGCGGCGGCACGTCGCCCCGCTCGGCCTCGCGGTGGGCCTCGTCGTGCCGGACCAGCGACGGGTCGTCCGCGAGAACGGTCCCGACGCCGACGGCGACGGCGTCGACCTCGGCTCGGAGCCGGTCGACACGGGCGAAGTCCTCGTCGCCGGAGATGGCGACCTGCTCGCGCCGGCGGGTGGAGAGCTTCCCGTCGACGCTGGTCGCCGCGTTCACGTGGACCTGCATACCGGACCTGCGGGCGCCGGCGAGAAGCGGGTTTCGGTGGCGTGTCAGACCACGACGGCTAGCATGAGCTCGTCGACGTACTCGCCGTCGATGCGGTAGTGGTCCTCGCGGGTAGCTTCGAGCTCCCAGCCGTGCGCCCGGAGGAACTCGACGGCGTCCTCGTTCGTGGCGGGAACCGAGTTGTACACCCGCTCGTAGCCGTTGGCGGCGGCCCAGCCGACCCCGCGGACGAGGAGGTGGCTCCCGATGCCGAGCCCGCGATACCGGTCCACGACGCCGACGGTCAGCTCGGCGGTGTGGTCGAGCTTGTCCAGCTTGTTGCCCTCCACGCCGGTCCAGCCCACCACGTCACCCTCGACGGTGGCGACGAAGAACACCCGCGTCTCCACGTCGTTGTGCCGCAACAGCGTGTTCTCCGTCTCCACCACGTCGGCAACGGACTCGGCCTCGACGTACGACGCTGTCGCGGTGGTCTCGCGGATGGCGCCGGTCAGCCCGGAGAGGTCCTCCTGTCGGGCCGGCCGGATGCGGATCGTGGTCCCGTCGGCGATGTGCTCCTCGGCCGCGCCGGCTTCGAACGACAGCTGGAGTTCTCCGTCGGCCCGCTCGACGATGCCGTCGCGTTCCAGCGTCGCGACGTGGTGGCCGACCATCTCCCGGCTCATCCCGAGCCGCCGGCGTACGTCCGCCTCCGAGATCCGACCCTGTCGCTCGATGAGGTCGTAGATCTCCCGTCGCTCGCTGCGCTGGAACTCCGGCTCCGTTTCGAACTGCATGAACGATAATTATCAATACGGCTACTTAGTGGTATGGTACCGCGGAGCATGACGTGTGACCGACCTACCACACGCGCCGCTCGGGGGTCGTGACGGTTCGCGAGAAGGCCCGGTGCTTCGCCGTCCCCCGGCCGCCCCGGTCAGTCGGCGTCGTCGAAGTCCGGCGAGGGGCCGATCCGGTTCTCCCGGCTGGGGTCGACGTCGATGGCGTCCACGGGGCAGACGTCGACGCAGAGCATACAGTCGATGCAGGCGGACTCGTTGTTGGGGTCGGCC
>JAQCMY010000124.1 GCA_028274865.1 Haloferacaceae archaeon
ACGCTCCAGGCGACCCGGCCGGAGGACCGCCCGCTCGACTATCACGCCGTCGTCGAGACCTTCTACCGCGGCGGCGGGAACGGGAACGGGTACGCGAACGTGCAAAACTGGCGGCTGGAGGGATTCTCGGCCGCCCTCGGCGAGCGCGAGGACCTCGACGCCGACGAGGTCAAAGCCGACCTGGGCGGGGAGTACCTCGACGACACCGACGTCCAACAGAATTGTGTTCACCGGACGCCCGAGCGGGTCGAGTACGGCTACGAACGCGCCCGGAGCGGTCGGCTGGAGGCGCCCAGTTACTCGACGCTCGTCTCCTACGGCGTCCTCCCGCCCGAGGCGCTCCGCGGCGAGCACGACCCCCGAGACCTCGGCGCCACGATCGACGCCCACCGCGCGTGGGAGGCCGCCGGCCGTGTGACGCCCGCGGACGTCGACGACGACCGCCTCGACGCCGCGACGCCGGCCGCGTTCGCGTGTCCGACGTGTGGGTCGGAGGTCGACGTCGTCCGCGCTGTCGCGGTCCGTGAGGGGCTCGCGGAGTGTTGCGACGGCCCCCTCGACGCCGAGGCGTATCCCGAGGCGTACGCCCGCGCCAGGACCGAGTACGGCGCCCCGCTCCCGGAGTACTACACCACCGCCGATGCGATTGCCGAATTCGAGGCCATCCTCGACGTGATCGGGGAGGTCCGGTACGACCACCTCGACGAGGACGCGATCACGACCGAGACCACCGCCACCGGAAACGAGGTGTCCGGCGACCCCGTCCGCGCGATGAATCCTGCGTGGCGCGACTCCGACAGCGGGGAGTCCGTGTTGGTGTTCGACAGCGGCCTCGTGTGGGACGCCGACACCGAGCGCGTCCTCGACGCTCTCCGGTTCGTCGCCCTCGACAGCGGCCTCCTCGACGACCCCACGGACCCGCTGGAGGGCGAGACCTTCACCGAGGCGTACCGCCGCGCCCGGACCGAGTACGGCGCCCCCCTCCCGCGGTGGGAGCCGGCGCTCGACGGCGCCCGCGATCTCACGCCCCAGCTCCCGCCGGCCGAAGACCTCCTCGACGCGCGGGAGGTCGACGGCGTGGAGATTGACGACCTGGAGGCCGCCCGCGACGAGGTCGAGGCCCTGATTCGGGAGGCCGCCGCCGACGCCGACACGCCGACCGTGGTTACGGCGCTCCCGGCGCTCGGAAAGACGACCGGGACCATCAAGACCGCCCGAGACCGGCCGCTGTCGTACCTCGCGCCGCGAAAGGAGCTCCAACAGCAGGCGCTCGACAAGGCCGCCGAGTGGGGCGTCGACGCGTTCGTCCTTCCCGTGTTCGCCGGCGAGACCGTCCGCGACGACGTCCTCAACGCCGCCACGGCGTACGTCCGGGAGCACGACAAAACGCCGCTCCGGGAGCGCTGGAGCCTCCTGGAGGCCGCCATCGACGGCGCCGACGAGGACGTCGACCCCGCGGACATATTCGACACCGACGAGGACGACGGCGACGAGGAGGGGGTCGCCCTCGACCGCGCGACCTGTCCGACCGCCGACGGCGACCACGGCGTCGCGTGGGCGCTCGCGTTCCACGTCGCCCGCCGCCTCGGGTACACACCCCGGCAGATTCACCGGCAAGCGCGCGGGTTGTTCGGCGCCGAGCCGCCGTGTGAGCACGACCACGCCGAGGACGCCGACACCGGCGCGTGTGCCTACTCCGCTGCGTGGGAAGAGGCCCGGAGTCCCGAGGACCCGTACGACCTCCTCGTCGGCTCCTACACCCACGCCCACGTCGACAGCGTCCGAACCGCGTACGACACCGGTCCCGAGGGCGAGGTCGAACGGAACGCCCGGACCGTTGTCCTCGACGAGTTCGTCGGCGAGGCGTACGCCCACGGGTTCGACGACCACGCCGACGACCACGCCCGGTGGCTCGCGTCGGCGCTCCGCGAGGATGTCGCCGACCGTCGCGATATGTACGAGGCGGACCTCTACGGCGACGAGTGGGTCCGCGCGTGGCTCGACGGCGAGGGCGAGACCGTCGACGTCGTCGACGACGCGCTTGCGACGCTGGGGCGCCTCGGCGACCTGTTCGACGCTCGCGAGGGCGCCGCGACCGTCCTCGCCGAGGTCGACGCCGACCTCCTCAACACGTTCGACCTAGAGACGCCCCTCCGGGAGCTCGTCGGTGGCGAGGACGCCGCCGACGTGTGTCGCGACCTGGAGGCCGCCCTCGGAGGCGTCGACCGCCACCACCCGGCCGCTGGTGTCGCCGAGTGGGTCGCCGACGCCGTCGCCGAGCCTCTAGAGCGGGCGACCGTCGACGGCGCCGGGGCCCCGAGCGTCGAGGCGGTCGACTTAGAGGCGCTCCCCGCGGCGGGCGACCTCGCGGACCTCGTCGCCGACGCCGTCGAGGCCGTCGCCGAGGACACCGAGGGCGCCGAGGGGCAACTCCGCGCCGCCGTGACAGCGCTCCGAGGCGGTCGCGACGGCTGCGAGGTCCTCGCCGCGTGGGCCGACGACGGGTACGCCCACCCCGACGCCCACCACCTCTTAGAGGCGATCGCGACGCCCACCGGCGACGACGCGCCTGAGAACGCGACCCGGATCGACACCGACGCGTGGGCGTTCGACCCCGAGGCGACCGACGGGACCACCGTCGACGTCGTCGAGACCGGCGCCCGCGCGACCGTCGTCCTCGACCGGAACGGCCACGGCGCCCGGCTCCATAATCCACCCGCCCGGACCCACGCCGGCGGCGAGGAGACCCCGCTCGTCGGTCTCGACGCCACCGGCCGCGCCGAGTTGTGGCGCGTCGCCC
>JAQCMY010000127.1 GCA_028274865.1 Haloferacaceae archaeon
AGCGGGTGACCGACGGCGAGGACCTGACGATGGCCGAGGCGCGCGAGGCCGCGTCGCTGGTGTTCGAGGAGGCGACGGAGGCGCAGATCGGCGCGCTGCTGGCCGCACTCCGGGCGAAGGAGGAGACGGAAGCCGAGATCGCCGGATTCGCCGCCGGGATGCGCGACGCCGCGCGGCGGATCGATCCCGACCGGCAGCCACTGGTCGACACCTGCGGGACCGGCGGCGACGACCACGACACGATCAACGTCTCGACGACGAGCGCCGTCGTCGCGGCGGGGGCGGGCGTCGCCGTCGCGAAGCACGGCAACTACTCGGTCTCCTCGTCCTCGGGGAGTGCGGACGTCCTGGAGGAACTCGGCGTCGACATCGACGCGGAGCCGGAGGCAGTCGAGGCAGCTATCGAGCGCGACGGTATCGGATTCATGCTCGCACCCGTCTTCCATCCGGCCATGAAGGCCGTGATCGGCCCGCGCCGCGAGCTAGAGATGCGGACTGTCTTCAACGTCCTCGGGCCGCTCACGAACCCTGCGGGCGCGGACGCGCAGGTGGTCGGCGTCTACGACGCGTCCCTCGTGGAGCCGGTCGCCCGCGCCCTCGCGCGGATGCCCGTCGAGCGTGCCCTGGTCGTCCACGGCGACGGGCTCGACGAGATCGGCCTCCACGGCGAGACGACGGCGGCGGAGGTCGACGGCGAGGACGTCCAGCCGTTCACCGTGACTCCCGAGGACCTCGGGCTGGACCGGGCGCCGGTCGGCGCGGTCGCGGGCGGGACACCGGCGGCGAACGCCGCGGCGCTCTCCGGTATCGTCACGGGCGAGATCACCGACGCCCGGCGGGACATCGTGCTGGCGAACGCCGGCGCGGCGGTGTACGTCGCCGGCGAGGCCGAGAGCCTCGCAGCCGGCGTCGAGGCGGCGCGCGGGTCGATCGCGTCCGGGACCGCCGCCGACCGGCTCGACGCACTTCGTGGTGGGTCCGAGCCGTGACGGTCCGCGTCAAGATCTGCGGGATGCGCGAGCCGGCGGACGTCCGCGCCGCCGCCGTCGCCGGCGCCGACACGGTCGGTGTCATCGCCGGCGTCGCGGTCGACACCCACCGCGAGGTGGCCGCCGACCGCGCCGGCGCCCTCGTCGACGCCGCGCCACCCTTCCTCTCGACGACGCTCGTGACGATGCCGGACGAGCCCGAAGACGCCGTCCGGCTCGTCGACCGGGTCGGCGCCGACCACGTCCAGGTCCACGGCCTGACCGACCCGGCGGCGCTCGACGCCCTCCGTGTGGCGACGCCGGCACGGGTCGTCGCGGCGGTCGGACACGACGACGACCCCGCCCGGCTCGCAGGCCACGCCGACGGTCTGCTGGTCGACTCGACGGACGACGCGGGCGGCGGCGGCACCGGGGAGACACACGACTGGACGGAGAGCCGTCGACTCGTCGAGCGCGTCGACGCGCCGGTGGTGCTGGCCGGCGGGCTGACCCCCGAGAACGTCGGGCGAGCGGTCGGGGCGGTCGGGCCGTACGGCGTCGACGTCGCGAGCGGCGTCGAGTCCGGGGAGACGGTCGACCCGGAGCGCGTCCGGGCGTTCGTCGAGGCCGCGCGCGGCGGGGTGCCGGCGTGACAGACCTCGACCTGGACCGCGAGGCGTTCCGCGAGTACGCCGCCGACGGTCCCGTCGTCGTCCGGGTCACGGCACCGCTCCCGGACGTCTCGCCGCTCGCGGCATACGCCGCGCTCGTCGGCGACGCCGACCACGGGTTCCTGCTGGAGAGCGCGGAGAAGACGGCGGGGAGCGACCCCGACGGCGCCTTCCAGCCCGGAACGGACCCGGACAGACACGCCCGCTACTCCTTCGTCGGCTACGACCCGGAGGCCGTGGTGACGGTGACGGGCGACGACCGGCAGGTGACCGACCTCGGCGGGTCGGCGGCGGGGCTCGTCGACCCGACGGCGGGGGGGGACGTCCTCGACGCGCTCCGCGGCGCCCTCCCGGACGTCGCGCGCGCGAACTTCGCCGCCGGCGACCGCCAGCGCCTCGACGGCGGCCTCGTCGGCTTTCTCGCCTACGACGCGGTCTACGACCTCTGGCTGGACGAGGTCGGGGTCGAGCGGCCCGACCCGGTCTGTCCCGACGCCGAGTTCGTCCTCGCGACGTCGGTGGTGGCCGTCGACCACGCCGCCGACGACGCCGAACTCGTCCTGACGCCGGTCGTCCGGCCCGGCGACGACCCGGACGAGACGTACGACGCCCTGGCCGCCGAGGCCACGCGGGTCGCGGACCGACTGGCCGCCGCCGGCGAGCCGTCGCCGGGCGGATTCGTCCGCGAGGGCGAGCGCGCGGGACCGCGCGACGAGTACGAGGCCGCGGTGCGGCGCGCGAAAGACCACGTCCTCGACGGCGACATCTACCAGGGAGTGATCAGCCGGTCGCGGGTGCTGGAGGGAGCGATGGACCCGCTCGGCCTCTACGCCGCGCTCCGGGAGGTCAACCCGTCGCCGTACATGTACCTCCTGCGTCACGGCGACCGCTCTGTCGTCGGCGCCAGCCCCGAGACGCTCGTCTCGGTGCGGGGCGACCGGGTGACGGTCAACCCCATCGCCGGCACCTGTCCCCGGGGGACCGGTCCCGTCGACGACCGACGGCTGGCGGGCGAGATGCTCGCCGACGGCAAGGAGCGAGCAGAGCACACGATGCTCGTCGACCTCGGGCGAAACGACGTGCGACGGGTGTCCGAGGCCGGGAGCGTCGAGGTCGACGAGTTCATGAGCGTGATCAAGTACTCGCACGTCCAGCACATCGAGTCGACGGTCACCGGCCGGCTCGGCCCCGCCGACGACGCTTTCGACGCGACGCGCGCGACGTTTCCGGCGGGGACGCTCACCGGCGCGCCGAAGGTGCGCGCGATGGAACTCGTCGACGCCCTGGAGACCTCGCCACGCGGCGTGTACGGCGGCGGCGTCGGCTACTTCTCGTGGGACGGTGACGCCGACTTCGCGATCGTCATCCGGTCGGCGACGGTCGACCACGCGGCGAGAGAGACGACGGTCCGGGCCGGCGCGGGGGTCGTCGCCGACAGCGACCCGGCGAGCGAGTACGAGGAGACGGAGGCGAAGATGGGCGGGGTGCTGGACGCCGTCGACCGGGTCGAACGGGCAGCCGAGGAGGCGAGGCGGTGAGGGTCCTCGTCGTCGACAACTACGACTCGTTCACCTACAACCTCGTCGAGTACGTCTCGGAGACGCCCGTCGACGGGCGGGTTCCCGACATCGAGGTGGTGAAAAACGCCGTCTCGCTGGAGGACGTGCGCGCGACGGACCCGGACGCGGTCGTGATCAGCCCCGGACCGGGCCACCCGAAAAACGAGCGAGACGTGGGGGTGACCGCGCCGGTCCTGCGCGAGGTCAGCCCCGACACCCCGACACTCGGCGTCTGTCTCGGCCTGGAGGCGGCGGTGTACGAGTACGGCGGGTCGGTCGGTCACGCCCCCGACCCCGTCCACGGGAAGGCGTTCCCGGTCGACCACGACGGACGCGGGGTCTTCGACGGCCTGCCACAGGGGTTTCGCGCCGGCCGGTACCACTCGTTGATCGCGACGGCGGTGCCCGACTGCTTCGATGTGACCGCCACCACCGACCACGACGGGACGGAGCTGGTGATGGGCGTTCGCCACCGCGAGTTCCCGGTCGAGTGCGTCCAGTTCCACCCCGAGAGCGTCCTGACCGACGCCGGCCACGACGTGATCCGGAACTTCCTCGCGGACGGTTAGAACCCGACGACCGCGGGCAGGAGCAACATCGCGGCGAGGACCAGTCCGATCACCACGGCGGCGACCGTCACCAGCCGCCAGGCGATCTGGAGGACGACCCGGCCGACGAGGACGACGACGCCGGCGACCACCAGCACCGCGAGAATCCGGAACAGCAGCCCCGGAACGCCGGCGGCCTGGAGGAGTGGAGCGAACACACG
>JAQCMY010000258.1 GCA_028274865.1 Haloferacaceae archaeon
CGTAGCTCACGCCGCGGTTCGGGTCGATCGTGGTGAACGGGTAGTTGGCGACGTCGACGTCGGCCATGGTGGCGGCCTTGTAGAACGTCGACTTGCCGGCGTTCGGCTTGCCAGCCAGCGCGACCGAGAGCATACCACCCGTGGGCCGACCGGACGGGAACAGCTTTCGGTGCGCTACGTCGTCTCGTCGGTCTCGTCGGCCTCGTCGGTCTCGTCCGTGTCGTCACCGTCGGCTGGGTCTCTCGGCCCCGTCGACCCGTCGTCGACCGACTCGGCTCCGGTGTCGTCCAGTCCGAGGTCGCCCGTCGACCCGCGCCCGCCCCACCGGCGCCACGCGAGGGCGACGCCGGCGACCGGCGGACCGAGGAGGACGAGGAGGTACGGCGCCGCGTACGCCGTCGCCACCGCCGCGGCGCGAAGCGTCACCACGACGCCGTCGACGGAGGAGAGAAACGCCTCGACGAGCGGCGTGTCGTACCACGCGCCCGCCGGCGGCCCGTCGGGTCGGGGCTCGCGGAGCTCCACCGTCACGGTCGCGAGCGCGACCTGCCGCTCCAGCGACGCCTTCCGCGCCGCTGCGCGTTCGATCTCCGTCTGGACCTCGGAGAGCCGGCGCTCGACGGACAGCACCTCCTCGGTGTCGTCTGCCTGCTCGTAGAGCTCTCGCAGGCGGTCGCGCTGTGCCCGGAGCGTCCGCAGGCGCGCCTCGAGATCCACCACCTGCTCGGTCACGTCCTCCGTCTGCTGGCTCGACGAGACGACCGTGCCCGTCTCGTTCACCGTCTCGAGAAACGCCTCGTACTCGTCGGCGGGCACGCGGTACGTCACCGTGCCAGTCGTGTAGTTGCCCGCTCCGGTCGTGCGCCGCCTGCTGTTCGCGTCCGAGACGAAGCCGCCCCGGCGCTCGGCGGCGTCGGTCAGGCGCTCCCGCGCCCGGTCGTAGCCGTCGACCCGGAGTTCGACCGTCGCGGTGTGGACTAGCTGTCTGTTCGCCGCTCGTGCGACGGGGTCGCCGCCGCCGTCGCTGTCGGCGACGGACGCCGCCCCGGAGGCCTCGGCGTCGCCGGCGGCCCGCTGCTCGGCGCCCGCGTCGACGCTCGCGCCGGCGCCGGCGCCGCTACACCCGGCGACGAGGACGAGAAGCGCGAGCAGTATCGCCGCGTGTCTGCGTGCCATGCGTTCGGGTGAGCGTCGGCACACAAGACCACGCCGGTTGCTCAAACGCCCGCTTTGGTCTCGCGGCGTGGTCACTCGGGCGTCCGCGCGGAGGGCCGCCGGATACGCATCTCGCCCCGGGACCGGATCGTCCCCTCGACGGTGGAACGCTCGTGGAGCGACAGGTCAGAACAGGAGACGTCGCCGAGCACCTCGGCGCCGGGCGCGACCGTGACGTCGCCGCCCTTCGTCGTCACGTCGCCGTGAACCCGGGTTCCCTCGCCGACGGTCACGTCGCCGCGGGCGCGGAGACTCCCGAACAGGTTCGTCCGCTCGCCGACCTCGACGGACTCGGCACGGACGTTGCCGTGGATGCGGCAGTCGTCGCCGACGACGGCGGGCGTCGACACCTGCCACGCGTCGTCGGAGACGGTCGACCCGCGCGGGACCACGAGCGGGTCGGGGCCGTCTCGGTCGTCCGCCGTCAGCGCCGACGCGAGCTCCGACGCGGCCTCGTCGTCGCCGATGCGCAACAGCTGTGAGAGGACGACGAAGTAGAACACCAGCGTCGGCATCGGGTTCCGGATGACGATCCAGCCGTTTGCCTCGAACCCCTCCTCGACGTCGACGTCGTCGCCGATGTCGAGGTCGCCGGAGACCATCAGCCGACCGCCGACCCGGACCCGCTCGCCGACGTAGGCGTCCGCTGCGACGAGGACGTTCCCGGCCACGTTGGTCCAGACATCGAGCCGACAGTCCCCCTCTGCCTCGATG
Source organism: Haloferacaceae archaeon (assembly GCA_028274865.1). Taxonomy (GTDB): domain Archaea; phylum Halobacteriota; class Halobacteria; order Halobacteriales; family Haloferacaceae; genus A07HB70. The sequence continues at coordinate 1,930 of JAQCMY010000258.1, forward strand.
TCGCCGCCGAACTGCACCCGCTCGCCCGCCAGCACGTTCCGCCCCCGGACGCCGAACTCGACGGTCGAGTGTCCGCCGACGACGACGTCGCCCGCGGTCACGAGGTCGTGCTCCTCGACCGTCGTTCCGTCTGGCACCTCGAGGCGGTCGAGCGAGTTCGATCGCAGCGATACCACGAGCGGGGACTGTCCGTCGCGCCTCATAAACTCGCGTCAGACCCGCGTCAGACGACGCGGTCGAACGTTACTTGTCCGTCGCCGACGACGCTCGGCTATGACCGTCCTCTCGTTCGACGACGACGGCGTCGACGTGGTCTACGAGGGAATCGAGTTCCGTCTCGAGCGTTCGCTCGTCGAGGAGGCCACACAGAAGTCCTACCCGGACGTGACCGACCACGAGGTGCTGAAGATGGTCGAGGACAGTCCACAGCTGTCGGGCGAGCCCCGGCGGGTGCGCGACATCGTCGACTAGCCCGCCAGCCCCGTCCGCTCCTCGGCACACACCTTCAGTATCGACCCGGCTATCTCTGCGCCGCCCCGGAGCGGGTCGAGTGTCGTCTCGCCGACCCGCTCGTCGTAGTCGATCGCCACCTCGACGACGTCGTAGCCCCGCAGGACGGGCCGGAGCAGCAGTTCGGCGGACAGTCCGGTGTTCTGCGTCCACCGTATCTCGTGGAGCAGCCCGCGCCGGTAGGCTCGCATCCCGGTCGTCACGTCACGCAGGCGACGGCCACAGAGGACGCTCGCGAGCGCCGCGAACGCCCTGTTGCCGGCGCGGTTGAACGCCGGCATCGTCTCCGCGCCCCGGCTGATGCGGTCGCCGCTCACCACGTCCCGGCCCGCGTTCACCCGGTCGAGGAAGTCCGGAATCCGCTCCATCGGGTAGGTGTCGTCACAGTCGGTCGTCACCACGACGGGCCGGTCTGGACCGGGGGCGAGAACGGCCTCTCGTACCGCCTCGCC
>JAQCMY010000138.1 GCA_028274865.1 Haloferacaceae archaeon
CCGGCGGTGACGTCGAGACGCTCGCCGCCGGGATGGCCGAGGAGGTGAACGCCGGGGTGGTCGAGACACGCGGGAACACGGCGGTGTTCCACAGGTGACGCCGGTGCTGCTCCAGGCGGTGACGTTCGTTCGCAGCCTGCTCGCGGGGCTGTTCGGCGACGCGGTCGCCGGCGCGGTGGCGCCGGTGGTCGTCTTCGTCGTCGCCCTGGTCGTCGTCTTCGTCGTCGGGCGTGCGCTGGTCGGGTCGGTCCTCTCGCGCGCGTTCGACGCCCGCGGGCTGGACGCACACGCCCGACGACCGCTGCGGAAGGTCGCGAGCGTCGTGGTGGCGTTCGTCGCCGTCACGGTGGCGTTCGGGCTGGCGGGGTACGGCAACTTCCTCACCTCGCTCGCCACGATCGCCGCGGCCGCGACACTCGCGGTCGGGTTCGCGCTGCAGGACGTGGTAAAGAACTTCGTCGGCGGCGTGTTCATCTTCACCGACAGGCCGTTTCGCATCGGCGACTGGATCGAGTGGGACGGAAACTCGGGGGTCGTCGAGGATATCTCCTTCCGCGTGACCCGGGTGCGGACGTTCGACAACGAACTGCTGACGGTGCCGAACAGTCAGCTGACCGGCGGCGTGGTGAAGAACCCGGTCGCGAAGGACAGGCTCCGCCTGAAGCTGTCGTTCGGCATCGGCTACGACGACGACGTCGAACGGGCGACCGACATCATCCTCGAGGAGGCAGCGGCCCACGACGGCTTCCTCGAGGAGCCGGCGCCGACCGTCCGGCTGACCGAACTCGGCGACTCGTCGGTCGTGCTCCAGTCCCGCGTCTGGATCGACGACCCGTCGCGCGCCGACTTCGTGAAGTCGCGCGGCGAGTACGTGACGAGCGTCAAACGACGGTTCGACGAGGAGGGGATCGACTTCCCGTACCCGAACCGGACGCTCGGCGGTGCCCTGTCGGTCGAGGGGCTGGACCGGATCGCGGAGAGCGCCGACTAGAGCTCGATCCGCTCGACGAGCGGGTCGTCTGTCTTCGTGTTCACCGCGACGATGCGAACGTGCGCTGTCAGCCCGGAGTCCCGGAGCTTCTCCTTCAGCAGGCCGTCGACCTGGTAGACGCCGGCGGCGTTCACCATCTCTATCTCGACGACGACCGGGACGTCGTCGCCGGACGCGAGTGTCACGTCGCGGATCGCCTGACTCGACAGCGTGTTGATGCCCCGACCGCCCTTCTCGTACGGGATCCGCGACCGACCGCGTTCCATGTCGAGGCCGTCGGCCACGCGGACGATTCCCGCCTCTAGCGTCAGCGGGTCCTCCTCGGTGTGGTGACAGAGGATCGCGTGGAGCGTCTCTGCCTTGATCCGGACGGCCTCTGCCACGCCGTAGTGGTCGCTCTCGTCGAGGAGACGGTCGAGCAGGTTCGCCGCGAGGGGAATCGAGTAGTACGAGTGCCGGTCGCGGTGGACGACGTGGCCGACGTCGTGAAGCGTGGCCGCGAGGGCGACGACGACCGGCTCGTCAGCCTCGTCGAGCCCCTGCTCGCGCGCGCCGTCGAACTCGACGCCGCCGGCCTTCAGCAGGTCGTAGAGCCGGAGCGCGCGGTCACGGACGATAGCGATGTGTGTCGGACCGTGGTCGTTGTACCCCTTGCGCACCACGGCGTTGACGTTCTGCGCCTCGAGGGCGGCCCGGACCTCCGGGTCCGAGCGGAGGCGGGCCAGGACGTCGTTCAGCCGCCCGTCCGGGAAGTGGTGGTTCGCGTCGGGGTCGTACGGCTGGCCGCCGTGGCCGTCCGCCGTCCGCTGGTCGCCGGGAGACGAGTCGCTCACGCTCCGGGCTGGGAACAGCGCCCGCAAGAAGCTTCGCCCGGCCTCCGCGACGGCGTCGAGGAGCGCCCCGTAGTCCGGCGCTGTCGTCGCGTCGTCGGTCGGCGACCCGACAGCCGGCGTCGCCGGACGCCGTCCGACTGCCCGAGGAGGCGCCCCCTCGCTGTCGACGAC
>JAQCMY010000169.1 GCA_028274865.1 Haloferacaceae archaeon
ACGCCGAGCCGGTCGAGGAAGACGTCGCCGCCGCCCTCGTCGTCGGCGCTGCGGCCGCGCTCGTCCATCGAGAGCGAGAACATGAACGACGAGAGCATCGCGTCGACGATGGGGTCGCCCGTCTCGTCCGTCAGCCAGTTGTCGACGACCCACTCGGCATCGTGCTGGTCCGGGTCGTCCTCGGCGGGGTTGCAGAAGACGGGGAGCGCGTCGGCCCCCTGCGACTCGATTGCCCGGACCTGCGCGTCGACGTAGCGGAGGTTCTCGTGGGTCCAGTGGGACTCGTAGAACCAGACGCCGACCGTCGGCGTGTCCGGGTCGAGCGTCGCGGCCAGTTCCTCGTAACTCGCGCCCGGGTGGTCGGGGTGGTAGACGCCCTCCGTCGGGAGCGGGACGGGGTCGTCGTACTCGCGCGTCTCGTCGCCGAACCGGTCCACCAGGTAGCGGATGCAGTTGGCGACGTTCGCGGTGCCGCCGCGGTCGAGGTAGTCACAGACCCGCTCGCGGGTGTCGCCGTCGACGCTGGTGTCCTCGATGGCGAAGGCGTCGCCGGTCGCCTTCACGACCAGCGGGACGCCCGCCTCGCGCAGCCGCTCGACCGCGTGCCCGTAGCCGGGCATCGAGTCCTCCGCGCCGTGGAGCCAGAGCACCACTACGGTCGCGTCGGTCAGTTCGTCGACGAACGCGTCCGCGTCCTCGGGGCCGTCGAGGTCGCTCTCGGACCGCACGATGAGGTCGGCGTCGACCTCCGCGGCCGCCCGGCCGACCGCGCCCAGTTCGTTCTCCGTCGCCGTGTACAGGCCGATGGTAGGCATAATGTTGTTAAACCTCCGTTGCAATCGGACAACTATGGTTGATTTCGCCCACAACAAAAGCCTATCGGGGAGCAAACCCCCCGAGGGTGACGAGGGGCCGTCTCTTACCGACATCGTCGGGCAGGAAGAGCTCAAGCGGGCTCTACTCGCAGTCGGGGCGAGCGACGCGCTGTCCGGGCTACTGATCCGCGGCGAGAAGGGGACCGCCAAGTCGACCGCTGTCCGGGCGCTGGCCGACCTACTGCCCGAACAGCGGATCGTCGCGGACTGCCCGTTCGGCTGCCACCCCGAACCGGACGCGGACCCCGCCGCGCCGCCACAGTGCCCGGACTGCCGGGCGCGGGTCGACCCGCCGGTCGGGACTCGTCCGACGCCGCTGGTGACGCTCCCCCTGGGCGCGACCCGGGACCGGCTCGTCGGGACGCTCTCGGTCGCCGACGCCCTGGAGGGCGAGGCGACGTTCGACCCCGGGCTGTTGGCCCGGGCGAACCGCGGTGTCCTCTACGTGGACGAGGTGAACCTGCTGGACGACCACCTCGTCGACGCGCTGCTGGACGCCGCCGCCAGCGGTGTCAACCGGGTGGAGCGGGACGGCGTCTCCGTCCGGCATCCGGCCGCGTTCACGCTCGTCGGGACGATGAACCCGGAGGAGGGCGACCTCCGCCCGCAGTTCCGCGACCGGTTCGACCTCCAGGCGACCGTGACCGGACTCGACGACACCGACGACCGGGTGCGGGTGCTCCGTGGGGCGCTCGCGCGGGACCGCGGGGAGGCGGCGTCGACCGACGAGACGGCGGGCGCCGACGCCGACCACGCCGCCGACCTCCGGCGGGCCCGCGAACGGCTGGCCGCCGACGAGGTCCACCTCCCGGACGAGTTCGCCGCGGAGGTGGCCGAATGCTGCCGGGACGCGGGCGTCGACGGCCACCGGGCCGACATCGCCACGGCCCGCGCCGCGCTCGCCGTCGCCGCGCTGGACGACCGCTCCCGCGTCCTCGAACCGGACGTGCGCCGGGCGGCCGAACTCGCGCTACCCCACCGGCTGCGCTCGACGCCGTTCGAGGACGCCCCCGAGCCCGAGGACCTGCTGGACGAGCGGTTCGACGACGGCGAGGACGGGGCGGAGGGGAGCGACGGGGCCGACGACGGCGAGGGAGGGCCGACGGAGGACGGGGG
>JAQCMY010000191.1 GCA_028274865.1 Haloferacaceae archaeon
GTGCGGGACTACGACCGCTGGGGCCACGCCCTCCGGCGACTGGGTGGACTCGTTCGGGACGGCGACCTGCAGTACCGCGAGCACGTCATCGAGGGCTTCGAGAACGCCCCCGACGCCTTCCTCGGCCTGTTCGAGGGTATCAATATCGGGAAGACGCTGGTGAAGGTCGGCGAGGAACCCGAACTCCCCTGACAGCTCGCGCTCGCTTCGCTCGCGCGGACGGAGGTACTCAGCTGAGGCCGCATCACAACCGTCGCGTTCTGCCAGTATCGCCCCGACCGACCTGGATCGAACGGGGCACGGGCCGTCCCGGCTGGTGCTGAGACGTTCGCGGTATAAACAGGCTAGCTGTGCCGTGAGAACTGACCTACCCGTGACGTACGTACAGTCGCCCGATGAGCCCCCGACAGGAGGAGAACCACACCGACGGCGTGTCGACCACTACCGGTAATGACGGAGCGAACTCCCGGCCGACCTACCCTGAGCGTGGCGGCATCGACGTCCTCGACTCGTTGCTGGTTCGCCAGCCGATCGCTGAGGGGCGAACTCGGACCGTCAGCGACCTGCTGGCGGACTGGGCAGCGGACAACAGCGACGGCGACGCCCGCACACTGTTGCCCGTCGATGGCGTAACGCTGGTGACGCTGTTTCTCGACGACGGTGGATTCGGCTGGACCGACGACGCCGGCCACGCTTCAGGACGTGGTGACGCACTGCTGTGGTATATCGAGGTAGTCGATGACGACGCCGAGGCGTGGACGAACCCGGACACGACTATCCGAACTGTGTCACCGCTGTTCGAGGGTGAGCTGGACGACTCGCTCACCGACGAGGCGACGGTTCACGCCGCCGGTCGTAGCGGCCATCGATACGTCACCCACGTCACCAACCCCCACCGGAAGTCGCGGTACGCCGACGCAGTGGGGCGGTCGCTGGTCGCTCCCGTCGCTGGCGACGAGTTACCGATCCCGGTCGCGATCACCTCCCTCGCGGTGAAAGCCGGACCGACCAGCACACTCGTCGCACGCGCCGTCGATCTGGTGAACCGGCTCAAGCGGTTCGACCGTGTCCGGTCCTGGGCTCGTGACGAGACGGAGACCGTCGAGGCGGAAGCGATGTACACCGAGTCGCTGCTACTGGAGGCAGTCGGCGACCGTCAGGTGGTCCACTACTACATGGAGACCGAGGACATGGACCGCCTCTACGAAGCGTTCTACGGCGCCGACGATTGGGAAGCACGCCTCTCGGAGTGGGTGCTGCGGCGCGTACTGGCGACTCCCGAGACGTTCCTCGAACCGCCGTTGGAGACGGACTGTGAGGTCCTGATCCATGCTGTCGACCCCGAGCGACCCTGATCTCTATGTCGGCTCGGTCCACAGGGACCAGTATGCAGGCCGCGCGCATCGCCCTGGAGATACCGGCCGAACATCTCCACCCGATGCATCAGTTCGTCTGCGAGTCGCCAGCGATCGACAGGGAGACCATACTCGAACGGGACGCCAGTGGTGAGACGACCACACTGTTGCTCCACGTTGCGGGCGACCGCCAGCGCTACGAGCGGACGATCGACGGGGTTCCAGAGGTGGCGGAATGGACGACCACCGCGGCCCAAGAGGGGTTCTACGTCTACGTTCGGACGGAGTTGCGCACCCGCGAGCAGCAGTACCGCCAGGCATTGGACCGTGACGCCGTGCTCGTGGTGCCACCGGTGGAGTTGCGTTCGGATCGAACTGTCAGACAGACAATGGTCGGCCACAGCGATGCCCTCTCCGCGGCGATAGACGCACTCCCCGACACCGTCGACGTCGAGGTGCTCCGGACCGGTACGTACGACCGCGCCAGTGGCGCCCAGGTGAGCGAGCGCCAGCGGGAGGCGCTCGCCGCAGCGTGGGACGTCGGCTACTACGAGGTTCCCCGTGAGGGGGACATCGAGGCAGTGGCCGGCGAGTTGGACTGTGCCAGTTCCACGGCCTCGGACCTGCTTCGGCGGGCCGAACGGCGAGTCGTGGCGGCCACACTGGACGAGCGAGCGTGAGGTGACGCTCAGCTACACACGGCCAGT
>JAQCMY010000202.1 GCA_028274865.1 Haloferacaceae archaeon
ACCGCGCTCTTCGCCCTGACGGCGCTGACGTGGGGTGTGCTGACGTGCGTCGTCGGCGCGGGCTACGAACCGCCCGTCCCCGTCCACGGCGGGGACGGGATACAGGTCCGGATGCGCACCACCGACGCCGCCGACGTCGTGCGGTCGACGGTCGGGTCGCTCCCGTCCGAGATCGACGACGTCCACGTCGTCGCGGAGACGCAGATGGACGTGCCGGACGCGACGGTACACGTCGTGCCCGACGAGTTCGACTACGAGGCGGTCCGGAAGGGCCGCGCGATCGAGTGGGCGCGGCGCGAACTCGCCTGCGGCCGCGAGTTCGCCCTCTACCTCGACGAGGACAGCCACGTCGCGTCGTTTGACTGCCTCCCCGACGCCGACGTGGTCCAGCTGCGCGAGCGGCCCCGCCGGACCGGCTCCGTGCTCTCGTACCTCGCCGACGTCTACCGGACGGGCGTCCAGATCGAACAGCGGGCGTTCGCGCGGCTGTCGGTGCCGCTGTTCGCGTGGGGCGGCGGCATCGCCGTCCGGCGCTCGGTCGAGGATCAGGTGACGTGGGACCGCGAGACGCCTGTTGAGGACACGGCGTTCGTCTGGGCCGCCGCGGCGGCGGTCGACGGCTTCTCGTTCGAGCTGTCGACCGCGACCTGCCGGAACGAGGCGTCGCCGTCACTCGGCGAGATCACCCAGCAGCGCCGGTGGGCCGCGGGTAACCTCGCGGCCGCGACGGCGCTCCCGACCGGCTACGAGGCGCTGACCCGCGTGCGCAACGCGGCGTGAGCGCTCTCGCCCGTCGTGACGCTGGTGGCCGTCCCGCTGTCGCTCCTCGGCGTCGGCGTCGCCGGCGGCCTGTTCGCGCTGACGTCGCTCGGCCTCGGCGCCCTGACGCTGTTCTGGTACCGCCGGGGGGTCTGCCACGACGGGCGCGACCGGCTGACGTGGGCGCTCGCGGTGCCGCTGGCGCCGCTCGTCACTGCCGTCTACTCGATGTGGACCGTCGCGGGCGTCCTCGCGCCGCCCGACGAGTTTCGGGTGACCGAGACAGCCGGGAAGCCTACGGTCGCGGGAACTCTTCCTGATACGCCGTCCCGTCCAGCCGGTCCTCGCGGAGCGGCCAGAACGCGAGCAAGGTCGCGGACTCGCCCTCGACCGCGCGGGCGGTGTGGGGGACCTCCGGCGGGATCGTCAGCGCGTCGTACGGCGTGAGCGCGACCCGCTCGCCGTCGACGAGCATGTCGACGCGACCCGCGACCAGCAGGTTCGACTGCTCGAACGGGTGGGTGTGTGGGTCGCCGTCGGGGTACTCGGGACCGATCTGGGAGAAGCCGACGAGCTGGTCGACGCCGCGGAACACCGACTGGCTGAACCCGGGTTCGTCGCGCACGAGCGGTGCGTCGGCGAGGTCGTGGACCGCCGGCACCGCCGAGCGGTCGTAGTCGCGGACCATCGACCGGACCGACCGGTGGCGCGGGAATAAGTGTGTGACACCGGCGGCGGCCTCAGGCCGTCGCGTCCGCGGTCGCCTCGGCGCGTGTCTTGAGATTCGACAGCGTCGTCGAGAGTGTCCGCTCGTTGTAGCGCTCGGCGAGCGGTCGGACGACGTGTTCGAGGACCCGGCTCGGGAGGTCGTACTCGGCAGCGTAGTGGACCGCGTCGTCCGGGCGTCGAGCGCTCCAGAGCGGTCACAGACGAGTCGGTCCCCCGGGACGCGGTCCACCTGTTCGCTCGTCCCCGTCAGATCGACACCGGCCATGTCGTAGGTGAACGCCGACAGGTGTCGCCCGTCAGGAGACGTCTCGAGCATCTCGATGTCGGTGATCGCGGGGGCGGTCTCGACCTGGTTCGTCGGGTCGCTCGCGTCGTCAGACATACGACCGCCCCTCCGAGACGGCCCGGCGGACGAAGGGATTCTCGTTTCTCACTGCTTCAAACGCCGACTCGGTGAGGACGTGGAGTTCGACGACCGGGCCGTACGCCAGCATCACGTCGTACGCAAGGTCGTGGAGGGCGTCGTCGACAGCCCCGTGGTCGGCGTCGTCGAACCGCTCGTTGGCGCGTGAGACGAACGCCTCGGCTGCCGTCGTGTGGGCGTCCGTCGAGAGTCGGGTCACCCGGTCGTCCCTACTCACGGAACGACGTACCGTCGGGTGACATATCGCCCTTTTCACGCACGGGGACCGGAGACGCTGGTATCGATCTCCCTCGTCGGGGGTCGTGACGACCAATCTGTCGCCGGCTGCGATGCGCCTCATCCTGGTTGGTCGTGCCAGAACGCCCGCTGGCGCTCCTCGATCTCGGTGAGTACGCCAGAGAGCA
>JAQCMY010000204.1 GCA_028274865.1 Haloferacaceae archaeon
CACGCCCTCCAGAACGAGGAGGCCCGTGCCGAGGCGCGCGTGCTGATGCGGGTCCAGGAGCAGATGCTCAGCCCGCGGTTCGGTGAGAACATCATCGGCGCGATCCAGGACCACGTCACCGGCACCTACCTGCTGACGAACGAGAACCCCGAGTTCACCGAGACGCAGGCGCTCGACCTCCTCCGGGCGACGAGCGTCGACACCCTGCCCGAGCCGGACGGCACGGACGAGACAGCCGAGCCGTACTGGACGGGTCGGTCGCTGTTCTCCGAACTCCTGCCCGACGACCTCTCGCTGGAGTTCGGGTCGTCGGCGGGCGACACCGTCGTGATCGAGGACGGCCAGCTCGTCTCGGGCACTATCGACGAGGACGCGGTCGGCGCGTTCGGCGGCGAGATCGTCGACACGGTGACGAAGATGTACTCGAAGACCCGCGCCCGCGTGCTGGTCAACGAGGTCGCCTCCGTCGCCGTCCGGGCGATCATGCACTTCGGGTTCTCGATCGGCATCGACGACGAGTCGATCCCGCCGGCAGCCGACGAGTCGGTCGACGAGGCGATCGCAGAGGCGAACAGCCGGGTCGAGGACCTGATCGAGAGCTACCGGGCGGACGACCTGGAGAGTCTGCCGGGGCGCTCCCTCGACGAGACGCTGGAGATGAAGATCATGCAGACGCTCGGTAAGGCCCGCGACAGCGCGGGCGAGATCGCCGAGACGCACTTCGAGGACGACAACCCCGCAGTGGTGATGGCCGAGTCCGGCGCCCGTGGCTCGATGCTGAACCTCACCCAGATGGCGGGCTGTGTCGGCCAGCAGGCGGTCCGCGGCGAGCGGATCAACCGCGGCTACGAGGACCGGACGCTCTCGCACTTCGCGCCGAACGACCTCTCTGCGGAGGCTCACGGCTTCGTTGAGAACTCCTACCGCGAGGGACTGACCCCGAAGGAGTTCTTCTTCCACGCGATGGGCGGCCGCGAGGGACTGGTCGACACCGCCGTCCGGACCTCGAAGTCCGGCTACCTCCAGCGCCGGCTGATAAACGCGCTCTCGGAGCTGGAGGCGCAGTACGACGGTACGGTCCGGGACACCTCGGACACGATCGTCCAGTTCGAGTTCGGCGAGGACGGCACCTCGCCGGTGAAGGTCTCCTCGGCGGACGACGGCGAGATCGACGTCGACAAGATCGCAGACCGGGTCGTCGAGGCGGAGTTCGACGGCGACGCGGAGAAAGAGCGGTTCCTGGGCGAGCGCGAACCGCCGACGAACCTCTCGGAGTACGCCGGTCCAGGACTGGACAAGGCCGAGGGGATGGAGGTGCAGTCGGATGACTGACGAGGTCGCCGGCTACGACCACGTCGACGACGACGTCGCGCTGGTCGTCCAGGACACGGAGCTGCCGAAGCGCCTGCGGGAGCAGGTGTACGAGGCGGTCGAGACCCGCGAGGGCGTGACCGTCGACCAGGCCGCGGAGATCGCGCAGGCGACGGAGTCACGCTACCTCGACACGCGGGTCGACCCGCTCGACCCGGTCGGGACGGTCTCGGCGCAGTCGATCGGTGAGCCCGGCACGCAGATGTCGGTCCCGGCCGACGAGCGCGTCCTCGTGCGCCGCGACGGAGCGACGGAGGTCGTCGAGATCGGACCGTTCGTCGACGACGTCCTCGACGGCGCGGAGACGCGGACCGTCGACGACCACGAGGTCGGGCTCGCGCCCGACGGGGTCGAGGTGCCGAGCCTCGACGCGGACGAGCGAGTCAGCTGGGCGGCAGTCGAGGAGGTCAGCCGCCACGAGGCGCCCGACGAGCTCCTCAGGTTCGACCTCGAGTCTGGGCGGACGATCCGGGCGACGAAGGCACACTCCTTTGTCACGCGGCGGGACGGCGACGTCGTCCCGGTCGCCGGCGACGACCTGGACGCGGGCGACCCGCTCCCGGTCGTCGCGTCGCTCGCCGTCGAGGACGGGAGCGAGACGGTCGACCTGCGCGAGTACCTCCCGCCGGACGACTACTGGTACACGTCGACGCTCGCCGACGGGGGCACGGAGACGGCCCCGGCGGGCGCACGTCAGGCGGCGAACCGGCGGAGCGCGCTGGCCGAGGAACGGCTCTCGGCGGACGCGGTCTACCCGCGGCAGGGGACCGTCGGACTCCCCGAGCAGTTCCCGCTCGACGCGGAGACCGGCTTCTTCGTCGGCGCGTGGCTCGCGGAGGGGCACGCGACCGACCACTACGTCTCGGTCTCGAACGTCGACCCCGCGTTCCGGGCGCGCGTTCGGTCGTTCGCCGAGCGGTTCGACCTCTCGGTCAACGAGTACGCGACCGAGGGCGAGTACGGCGAGCGCCACGACGTCCGGGTGAACGGGACCGTCCTCGCCGACCTGCTCGAGACGGCGTGTGTCGCGGACGGCGAGAAGGTCGTCCCCGGGTTCGCGTTCGGTGCGACCGACGAGTTCGTCACCGGGCTGCTCCGGGGGTACTTCAGCGGCGACGGGAACGTCGGCGCGAACGCCGTCCGGTCGAGTTCTACCAGCGACCGGCTGACAGCCGGGGTCGCGCTGCTGCTCGCCCGTGTCGGTGTCCACGCGACGCTCGCCGACCGGGACGACTCGCGGACGCTTCGTGTTCCTTCGAAGTTCGTCTCCCGGTTCGCAGAGCGGGTCGGGATGGTCGGCGAGCGCGGCGAGCGGCTGGCCGACCTCGCGGCGACGGTCGACCCGGACGGGCCCGACGCGACGGACCAGATCCCCAACTTCGGGGACGCTGTCGACGCCGTCGCGTCCGCAGCCGGCGCGCCGAGCCGCGAGTTCAACAGCGCGACGGAGCGCCAGCGCATCGGTCGGAGTCGGCTCGAACGGCTGGTCGAGCGGGCCGAGGACGCGGGCGTCGAGAGCGACGCGCTCGACCAGCTCCGCCGGGCAGTCGAGGCGGACGTGGTGTGGGACCGGATCGCGTCGGTCGAGCCGGTCACCCCGGCGCACGACCACGTCTACGACCTCTCGGTCGCCGGGCTGGAGACGTTCACCACCGCCGAGGGTGTCGTGACCCACAACACGATGAACACGTTCCACTACGCCGGTGTCGCCGAGATCGACGTCACGCAGGGGCTCCCCCGGCTGATCGAGCTGGTCGACGCCCGGAAGGAGCCAGACACTCCGATGATGACCGTCCACCTCGAGGAGGAGTACGCGACCGACCGCGACCGCGCCCACGAGGTGGTCTGGCAGATCGAGGCGACACGGATCCTCGCGCTCGGCAACGTCTCGACGAACGTCGCGGACATGCTCGTCCAGGTCGACCTGAACGAGGAGACGCTGGCCGAGCGGTGGCCGACCGTCGACAGTATCGACGAGACGGTCGAACGGGTCGCGGACACGATCGCGGACGCGCTGGGGGTCGAGACGACCACACGCGGGACGCTCGTGGAGTTCGGCCCGAGCCAGCCCAGCTACCGCGAGCTGCTCCAGCTCGTCGAACAGCTCCGCGAGATCGTGTTCAAGGGGATCGACGAGGTGTCGCGGGTCGTCATCCGCAGAGAGGAGGTCGAGGTCGACGGCGGCCCCGAGACCCGCGAGGAGTTCGTCCTCTACACGGAGGGGTCGGCGTTCGGCGACGTCCTCACGATCGAGGGTGTCGACGCCTCGCGGTCGACGTGTAACAACATCCACGAGATCTACCGCCAGCTCGGCGTCGAGGCCGCCCGCGAGACGATCATCAACGAGACGATGGAGACCCTGGAGGAGCAGGGGCTGGACGACGTGAACGTCCGGCACCTGATGCTCGTCGCCGACATCATGACCAACCGCGGCACGATCGAGTCGATCGGCCGACACGGCATCTCGGGGTCGAAGGAGTCGGTGCTCGCCCGGGCTGCGTTCGAGGTGACGGTCAACCACCTGCTCGACGCCGCGGTCCACGGCGAGGTGGACGACCTCGACGGCGTCATCGAGAACGTCATCGTCGGGAAGCCGGTCGCGGTCGGCACCGGCGACGTGAACCTGAAGATGCGGGCGGAGCAGCTGGCGACGCCGGGACGGGACGCGCGCGAGGCCGAGGCCGAGTCGGAGCCCGACGTGGAGGCAGAGCCGGTCGACGCCGACGACTGACCGGATGCGCGTCACGCTCGGCGACCGCGAGCTGCGTCTCGTTGCCCTGTTCGAAGACACGACGGACGCGACGGCCCGGGACTGTCTCGTCTACGAGGACCGCGGCGAGGTGGTCTTTCTCGTCGCGGCGGGCGAGATGGGCCAGGCGATCGGCCCGGACGGCCGGCGGGTCCGGGCGGTCGAGGCGAAAGTCGACCGCGACGTGCGGGTCGTCGAGGACGCGCCGACCGTCGAGGGGTTCGTCGCGAGCGCGCTCGCGCCGGCGGTCGTCCGGAACGTCACGGTGAGCGAGCAGGGCGACCGCGTCGCGTACGTCGAGGTCGACCCGGACGACCGCGGGGCGGCGATCGGCAGCGACGGCCGGCGCCTGGCGACGGCTCGTGACCTCGTCCGGCGCCACCACGACGTGGGCGACGTGGTGCTGTCGTAGCGCGCAGCGACGGGCCGAATGAGGTCGTTTAAGTGATTCCGACGGAGACATAGGCGTAATGGCGAACGGAAAGTACGGCGCACGCAAACTCAAGAAGGACCGCCAGAACCGACGGTGGTCCGACTCCGACTACGCCCGCCGTGCGCGCGGGCTCCGCGAGAAGTCCGACCCGCTCGAGGGCGCGCCGCAGGGCCGCGGTATCGTCCTGGAGAAGGTCGGTATCGAGGCGAAACAGCCCAACTCGGCGATCCGGAAGTGTGTCCGGGTGCAGCTGATCAAGAACGGCAAGCAGGTGACGGCCTTCTGCCCCGGCGACGGCGCCATCTCATTTATCGACGAGCACGACGAGGTGACGATCGCTGGCATCGGCGGCGCGAAGGGCCGCGCGATGGGCGACCTCTCCGGCGTGAACTACAAGGTAGAGAAGGTAAACGGCGTCTCGATGATCGAGCTGGTTCGCGGCAACGCGGAGAAGCCGGTCAGATGAGCGTCTCGACACCGCTCCGGGCGTCGCGTGCCCGCGCTCGCCGCCGGAGGTGGCTCGCGTGAGCGAGTCGGAGACGCCCGACCCCGACGCGCCCGCCGGCGGCGCCGAGACGGACGCTCTGCTGTTCGGCGACTGGGAGACCGACGAGATCGAGTACCGTGACCCCTCGACGAAGCGCTACATCACCGTCACGGCGGTGGCGCACACGATGGGCCGTCACGCCTCGAAGCAGTTCCAGAAGTCGGAGATCAGCGTCGTCGAGCGGCTGATCAACCGGCTGATGCAGACCGACGAGAACACCGGCCACAAGCAGAAGACGACGCGTATCGTCCGCGACGCGCTCGAACTCGTCCACGAACGGACGGAGGAGAACCCCGTCCAGGTGCTCGTCCGTGCCGTCGAGAACGCCGCGCCGCGCGAGGAGACGGTCCGCCTGAAGTACGGCGGGATCAGCGTCCCGCAGGCCGTCGACGTCGCGCCCCAGCGCCGGATCGACCAGGCGCTGATGTTCCTCGCCCAGGGCTGTCAGGCGGGGTCGTACAAGTCGCCCAACAGCGCCGCGGCGGCGCTCGCGGACGTCCTCGTCGGCGCCGCGGAGTACGACGTCCAGTCGTACGCCATCAACCAGAAAGAGGAGAAAGAGCGCGTCGCCGCCGCCGCCCGCTGACGCGTCCGGCCTTCTGCGGGCCTCTCGCCGCCCGGCAGCGCCTCAGTCCGCCGCCGGACCGCTCGCCGTGTCGACGTCCGCGTAGGCGCGGGTGAGGTCGACGAGCGCCTTGCGGTGTTCGCTCTCGCTCGGGTCGGCGGCGAGTTCGCGGAACCGCCGGCGGAAGGCGGCCACGTCGACGCCGGGCGCGTCGTCGCCGGCGGCGTCGGCGAGGTCGCACAGCCGGTGGGTCCGGTCGAGAGCGCCGTGGCGCTCACAGAGCGCGAGGGCGAACGCCGCGTTGACGGCAGTGATGTCGGGGTCCGCGGCGGCGGAGACGCGCCGCAGTCCGCTCCCGCCCCGGGGTGTACTCCGGGGTCGGTCGGCGAGTGCGGCGGCGAGCCGGGACTCGAGGAAGGCGACGAGCTTGTCTGCCGGCGCGACCGAGAGGGTGATGTCGTCGGCGTAGACGTCCTTGCAGTGGTTGGCGATCTGATAACAGTGCGTGACCCGGCGGCGCTCGACAGACCGGCCGGCGAGGGCGAGAAACAGCGCCTCCTCGGTGGACTGCGTGTGCGAGGGGTGGCCCTCCTCGTGGCGAGCCATGTGTGCGAGCTCGTGGAGGGCCAGCTCGCGCGACATCGCGCTGGTGGCGGCCTGTCGGGAGATGTTGAGGACGTGGTGGTCGTCGTAGTGGCCGGCCCACGTGCGCTCGTCGGGGTCCTCACGGACCCGGACCCGCACGGGCAGGTCGAGGTCGCGCTCCGTCGAGAGGAGGTCCGCGGCGCCGAGGAACGGCTCTGTCGGCGCCGGCCCCTGGACGCGGATATCCATGCGTACTATTCTCACGCTGCCGGTCGGTTTGACTCTTGTGCCGTCGCCCGATTCTCGCACGTCAGGCGGTGCCACGCCCGACGAGCGCCAAGCACTATCCTTTTGACCCTGCTGCCGGAACGAGAGTATAATGGGCCGACGCAAGAAGATCGTACAGGAGTGTGAGCGGCTGATGAACGATCCGGAGAACATCCGGAACATCGCTATCGCCGCACACGTCGACCACGGGAAGACGACCCTGACCGACAATCTGCTCGCCGGCGCCGGAATGATCTCCGACCAGACCGCGGGCGAACAGCTCGCGATGGACACGGAGGAGGACGAACAGGAGCGTGGCATCACCATCGACGCGGCGAACGTGTCGATGACACACACCTACGACGACAAGGACCACCTGATCAACCTGATCGACACGCCGGGCCACGTCGACTTCGGCGGCGACGTGACCCGGGCGATGCGTGCCGTCGACGGCGCGCTGGTCGTCGTCGACGCAGTCGAGGGCGCGATGCCACAGACGGAGACGGTGCTGCGGCAGGCGCTGCGGGAGGGGGTCAAGCCCGCGCTGTTCATCAACAAGGTCGACCGTCTGATCTCGGAGCTCCAGGAGGGCCCCGAGGAGATGCAACAGCGTCTCCAGTCGGTCATCCACGACGTAAACGAGCTGATCCGCGGGATGACCGAGGACAGGGAGTACGACTGGACGGTCGGCGTCCAGGACGGGACCGTCGCCTTCGGCTCCGCGCTGTACAAGTGGGGCGTGTCGGCGCCGTCGATGGCCCGGACGGGTGTCGACTTCGGCGAGATCATCGAGATGGAGCGCGCGGACAAGCGCGAGGAGCTCCACCAGGCGACGCCGCTCTCGGACGTGGTGCTCGACCTGGTCTGTGAGCACTTCCCGAACCCGGTCGACGCCCAGCCGCGCCGGATTCCGATGGTGTGGCGCGGCGACGACACGCTCGACATCTCCGAACAGATGCAGCTCGTCGACGACGACGGCGACGTCGTGATGATGGTGACCGACATCTCGATGGACCCCCACGCCGGGGAGATCGCGACCGGTCGGCTGTTCTCCGGGACGATCGAGAAGGGCCAGGAGCTGTACGTCTCGGGGACCGCGGGGCAGAACCGCGTCCAGTCGGTCGGGGTGTTCATGGGCGGCGAGCGCGAGGAGGTCGACCGCGTTCCGGCGGGTAACATCGCTGCGGTCACCGGCCTGAAGGACGCGATCGCCGGCTCGACGGCGTCGAGCCTCGAGATGACGCCGTTCGAGTCTATCGAGCACATCTCCGAGCCGGTGATCACGAAGTCCATCGAGGCGCGGAACATGGACGACCTGCCGAAGCTGATCCAGGTGCTCCAGCAGGTGTCGAAGGAGGACCCGACGATCCGGATCGACATAAACGAGGACACCGGCGAACACCTGCTCTCCGGACAGGGCGAACTCCACCTCGAGGTGATCACCCAGCGTATCGAGCGCAAGCGCGGGATTCCGGTCCACACCGGCGAGCCGATCGTCGTCTACCGCGAGGCGCCGCTCTCGGAGTCCCGCGAGGTCGAGGGCGTCTCGCCGAACCGGCACAACAAGTTCTACATGACGGTCCACCCGCTGTCGGAGGGCGTCGTCGACGCCATCCGACGTGGCGAGGTGTCGATGAGCATCCCCGAACTGGAGCGCCGCGAGTCGCTCCAGGAGGCCGGGATGGAGAAGGACACGTCACAGAACGTCGAGCACATCTCCGGGACGAACGTCCTCATCGACGACACGAAGGGGATCCAGCACCTCAACGAGACGATGGAACTCGTCGTCGAGGGGTTCGAGGAGGCGACCGGCGACGGTCCGCTCGCGGCCGAGCCGGTCCAGGGGTCGCTGGTGCGTCTCCACGACGCCCGGCTGCACGAGGACACGATCCACCGCGGACCGGCGCAGGTGATCCCCGCCGTCCGTAACGCGCTGCACCGCGCGCTCATCGACGCCGACGTGAAGCTGCTCGAGCCGACCCAGAACGTCCGTATCGACGTGCCGTCCGAACACATGGGCGCGGCGAGCGGCGAGATCCAGGGCCGTCGTGGCCGCGTCGACGACATGTTTCAGGAGGGTGACCTGATGGTCGTCGAGGGCGTCGCGCCGGTCGAGGAGATGATCGGCTTCTCCAGCGACATCCGCTCGGCGACAGAGGGCCGCGCGTCGTGGAACACGGAGAACGCCGGGTTCCGGGTGATGGCCGACACCCTCCAGCGCGAGATCATCGCACAGATCCGCGAGCGAAAGGGGATGAAACAGGAGCTCCCCGGCTCGATCGACCACTTCTGAGCCGGTCCGACACGGTTTTATCTCCAGCCGCACCCGCTCTCCGTGTATGTCCACGGGTACGCCACACGCACGGTGTCTCGACACGGAGTCGTCTCTCCGCCGCGGGACGCCGACAATTATCGACCCGGCGCCCGTGGAGGTGTCGGGATGACAGAGCCGGAGGCAGAGACGGACCCCGAACCCGACGGCGGCCGCGGCGACCGGCCACAGGCCCACACTATCCGCCTCGAGCTCGCCGACGAGCCGGGCGAGTTGCTCTCGGCGCTCGAGCCGATCGCCGACGAGGGCGGCAACCTCCTCTCTATTTTCCACGAGCGCGGGCACATCACGCCGCGCGGGCGCATCCCCGTCGAGGTCGACCTGGAGTGCCCGCCGTCGCGGTTCGAGGGGATCCTCGAGCGGCTCCGGGACGAGGGAATAAACGTCGTCGACGCCGACGCGGAGCGCTACGGCGAGCACCTGACCGTCCTGCTGGTCGGTGACCTCGTCGGGACCGACATCTCCGACACCGTCACGCGCGTCGAGTCCTCGCCGGCGGCGACGGTGGAGGACCTGTCGCTGTCGGCGCCGGGCGGGCCGGCGGAGCAGGCGAGCGCGCGGCTCCGTCTCGCGACGCGGGCCGGCGCGGCGGACGAGGCACTCGGGGTCGTGCGGACCGTCGCCGCGGAGAAGGGGCTCAGCGTCGTCGAGCCGCTGACGGAGGTGAGCCGGTGAGCCGGATCGCCGTCGTCGGCTGTGGCGCGGTCGGGCGGTCGGTCGTCGACCTCGCGGGCGACCACGGCCACGACGTCGTCGCCGTCGCGGACTCGCAGGGCGCGGCGGTGGACCCCGCCGGGCTCGAGGCTGGCGCGGTGCTGGAGCGAAAGGCCGCAGAGGGCGCCGTCGGCGACGCGGCGCCGGCAAACGCGCTCACCGCTCCGTACGACGTGCTGGTGGAGGCGACGCCGACGACGCTCGGCGACGCGGAGCCGGGGTTCTCACACGTCGCGCGGGCGCTCGACCGGGACCGGCACGTCGTCCTCGCGAACAAGGGGCCGGTCGCGGAGCGGTACGCCGACGTGCGCGAACGCGAGGCCGCCTCGCGCGGGTCGGTGCTGTTCGAGGCGACAGTCGGGGGGGCGATCCCCGTCCTCGGCACTATCGACGACTACGGCCCGGAGCGAATCACGGCGGTACGGGGCGTGCTGAACGGCACCGCGAACTTCGTGCTGACCCGGATGGCCGCCGAGGGGCTCGACTACGAACACGTTCTCGCGGAGGCCCAAGACATGGGCGTCGCGGAGGCCGACCCCTCGTTCGACGTGGAGGGGACGGACGCGGCGCTGAAGTGTGTCATCCTCGCGAACGTGCTGGCCTGCGGCGAGCGGGAGTTCACCCTCGACGACGCCACGGTCGCGGGGATCACGCGGGTGCCGGGGTCGGCGCTCGACCTCGCCGCAGAGGACGGGCGGACGGTCCGGCTGGTCGGCGAGGCGACCGCCGACGAGGTACGGGTCGGCCCGCGGCTGGTGCCGGACACGAGCCCGCTCGCAGTCTCGGGGACGCGAAACGTCGTCCAGGTCGAGACGACACACGCCGACGGGATCGACCTCTCGGGCCGGGGCGCCGGCGGCCCGGAGACGGCAACGGCGGTGCTGGCCGACGTCGGGCGGCTCCCGCCGCTGGAGTAGCCGCGTGGGAGGCGGCCACACGCCCGAAATCGCCGGACGTGCGGGCGAGCGCGCCGTCCACGGTTTCGTAACCGTTTTACCTCGTTCCGGTCAAATCTACGTACACAGCGCCCTGCGCGTGACACTACAATGAGCGACAAACCCCACCAGAATCTGGCCATCATCGGCCACGTCGACCACGGCAAGAGTACGCTCGTCGGTCGACTCCTGTTCGAGACCGGATCGGTACCCGAGCACGTGATCGAGCAGTACCGAGAGGAGGCCGAGGAGAAGGGCAAGGGCGGCTTCGAGTTCGCCTACGTCATGGACAATCTCGCCGAGGAGCGCGAGCGCGGCGTCACCATCGATATCGCCCACCAGGAGTTCAACACGGAGGAGTACTACTTCACTATCGTCGACTGTCCGGGCCACCGCGACTTCGTGAAGAACATGATCACGGGCGCGTCACAGGCGGACAACGCCGTGCTCGTGGTCGCCGCGGACGACGGCGTCGCGCCCCAGACACGGGAACACGTCTTCCTCGCCCGGACGCTCGGCATCAACGAGCTCATCGTCGGCGTCAACAAGATGGACGTCGTCGACTACGCTGAGAACACCTACGACGAGGTCGTCGAGGAGGTCAAGCAGCTGCTCAAGCAGGTGCGGTTCGACACCGAGGACGCGAGCTTCATCCCCATCTCGGCGTTCGAGGGCGACAACGTCTCCGAGTCGTCCGACGAGATGTCGTGGTACGGCGGCCCGACGCTGCTGGAGGCGCTCAACGGCCTGCCGGAGGTCGAGCCGCCGACGGACGCGCCGCTCCGCCTCCCGATCCAGGACGTCTACACCATCTCCGGCATCGGGACGGTGCCGGTCGGCCGGATCGAGACCGGAGTCATGAACCCGGGGAACATGGTCAGCTTCCAGCCCTCCGACGTGGGCGGCGAGGTCAAGACGATCGAGATGCACCACGAAGAGGTCGACGAGGCCGGCCCGGGCGACAACGTCGGGTTCAACGTCCGCGGGGTCGGCAAGGACGACATCCGCCGTGGCGACGTCTGTGGCTCCGCGGACGACCCGCCGAAGGTCGCCGAGACGTTCCAGGCCCAGGTCGTCGTGATGCAGCACCCGTCGGTGATCACCGAGGGCTACACCCCGGTGTTCCACGCCCACACGTCGCAGGTGGCCTGTACCGTCGAGAGTCTCGACCAGAAGCTCGACCCCGCGTCCGGCGAGGTCGCCGAGGAGAACCCGGACTTCATCAAGTCCGGCGACGCCGCGGTCGTCACCGTGCGGCCCCAGAAGCCCCTCAGCATCGAGCCGTCCTCCGAGATTCCGGAGCTCGGGAGCTTCGCAATCCGCGACATGGGCCAGACGATCGCGGCGGGCAAGGTTCTCTCGGTGAACGAGCGATAAGATGCAGCAGGCACGCGTCCGCCTCGCCGGCACGAGCCCGGAGGACCTCGACAGCATCTGTGACGACGTCCGCGAGATCGCCTCGAAGACCGGCGTCAGCCTGAGCGGACCGATCCCGCTCCCGACGAAGACGCTGGAGGTGCCGTGCCGGAAGTCTCCCGACGGCGAGGGGACCGCGACGTGGGAGCACTGGGAGATGCGCGTCCACAAGCGACTGATCGACATCGACGCGGACGAGCGGGCGCTACGCCAGCTGATGCGGATTCAGGTGCCGAACGACGTCAGTATCGAGATCGTCCTCGAGGACTGAGTCGCCGGGCCGCCGCGCGCGTTTTCACGCTGTGGACACAACCAGTGTCGTGTCCCGCCTGTCGCGCTCGACCGACACCCAGACGCTCCAGCCGCTGAAGGAGACGCTCGGCCTGATGACCGTCGGGAGTGTCGTCTCCGCTCTCCTCGGGCCGGCGGCGCTCGCGCTTGCGACACCCGTCGCCCGGCCCTGGACGCTCGTCACGAGCGTCTACGCACACGCCGGGCTCTGGCACCTCCTCGCGAACGCAGTGGTGGTCGTGGTCGCCGGTCTGCCGGTCGCGGTCGCGACGACACGCGCCCGGTTTCACGGCTTCGTTCTCGTGACGGGGGCGACTGCCGGCGTCGCACAGATCGCCGCGGGCGCCGACGCGGTCGTCGGGGCGAGCGGCGCGGCGTTCGCGCTCGTCGGCTACGTACTCGCCGCCAACCCCGTCACCGGACTACTCGGCGCCCGGGTCGACGTGTCGCCGCGCGCGCTCGTCGTCGTGGTGGCGGCTGTCGCCGTCGGCCTCGCACTCCTCCTCGGCGGCCCGGGCGGCGCGCTGGTCGCACACGCCGCCGGCGCGGCGCTCGGCCTGGCCGCGGGCCGGAACCGGGT
>JAQCMY010000209.1 GCA_028274865.1 Haloferacaceae archaeon
ATGAGTCAGCCGAACATCCTGCTGCTCGGACCGCCGGGCGCGGGCAAGGGCACGCAGTCGGGCAACATCGCCGAGGAGTACGGCGTCGACCACGTGACCACGGGCGACGCGCTCCGGGGGAACAAGGGGATGGACATCTCCGACCTGGACGTCGCGTACGACACGCCGGGCGGCTTCATGGACGCCGGCGAGCTCGTCCCGGACGCGGTGGTCAACGAGATCGTGAAGACGGCGCTGAACGAGGCCGACGGCTACGTGCTGGACGGCTACCCGCGCAACCTCGACCAGGCGGAGTACCTCGGCGACATCACGGACCTCGACGTCGTCGCGCTGCTCGAGGTCCCTCGCGAGGAACTGGTCGAGCGACTCACCGGCCGCCGGGTCTGCGACGACTGCGGCACGAACTACCACGTCGAGTTCGACCAGCCCGACGAGGCGGGCGTCTGCGACGGGTGTGGCGGCGAGCTGGTCCAGCGCGAGGACGACACGGAGGAGACGGTCCGAGAGCGGCTCTCGGTCTTCGACGAGAACACCCAGCCCGTCGTCGACCACTACGACGAGCGGGGCGAACTGGTCCGCATCGACGGCGAGGGGACCCCCGACGAGGTGTGGTCGGCGCTGGGGGCGGCCATCGAGGCAACCCTGTAACCCCGACCCCTCGGGGCAGTTACGATGTGAACGGGCGTTCGACGGTCGAGCGGCCGGCGACGGGACGCGCTCGACTCGTCCGGGTCGCCGCCGGGTCGTCCTCTCGCCGGAAGGCTCGTGAGCCCGCGGCTCGAAGCGTAGACGTGGTCGACGCCACCGACAGCGACACGGACCCCCGGCCGAGCGGCTCGCCGCTCTCGCGACTGCGCGCGGTCCTCACCGCCGAACCGGACGGCTACTGGCGGCTCTGGCTGACCGGCATCAACCTCGTCGGCCTCGTCGTCGTCGCCGGGGCGCTGTTCGACGTCGGGGCCGTGGTCGGCCGGGGCCGGACCGGCATCTACCGACGGTCGCTCTACCCGCTCGTCCCGCCGGCGCTCACGCTCGGCGCGGCCCTCTTCGGGCGCTCCCGACGCCGGCTGGCGCTCTCGGGCGGCCTCCTGCTCGGCTACGCCGCCCTGCTGACCGTCGTCGGCGTGCTCCCCGAGGCGCTCCGGGTCGCCCCCCGCTACCCGCTCGCCGGGCTCCTCGGCTGTGTCGCCCTGGCCGCGGTCGGCTGGGCGTTCGCCCGCCGCGCCGCCCCCGCTCCCACCGCCGTCGACGAGGCTTGATGTGGGTCCGGCTCCAGGATGGCGCATGGACATCGAACCAGTCGAGCTGACCATCCCCGAGACGGTGGTCGACCTGCTGCCCGGCGACGACGACGCCGTCCGGGACATGGACCGCGCCGTCGCCGGCTTCGAACGGCACGTCAACGCCACCATCGAGACCGCCGACGAGGAGACGGCTGTCGCCGCCGAAGTGCTAGACGTCGTCGAGCATCTCGAGGCACGGATGGAGACCTACGACGACTTCGTCCCCGAACTCCGCGCCTGGGGCCAGTCGCCCGCCTACGCCATCGCCTGGCGGGACCTCTACGCCGACCTCATCGGCCAGCTGACGGGTCACGACGGCCTCGCCCAGCACCTCGAGCGCGAGGGCAACCGCCGCATCGTCGACGACGGCATCCGGCTGAAGGACCTGAAGGAGGACTGACAGCCGCTCTCTACTCGTCCGGTGGCCTCGGCTGACGGCTTCGCCGGCGATTCCGCTCCCCGCACGAGCGTCCGGAACCCCCGTTGCCCGCTGGC
>JAQCMY010000218.1 GCA_028274865.1 Haloferacaceae archaeon
GTACGTGCTTCCCTTCGTCGACATTACTCTGCTCCTCCGTGCCCCGAGTGTGGCGTCTCGCCGTACTTCAATATGTAGAACGAGTACACGATGCTCACGACGATGGCGAGGATAGTGGCCGACCCGACCCAGTGGGCCTGGATAGCGACCCCGAGTTCGTGGAGCTCCTTCTCGCCGCCCTCGCCGCCGCCCTCCTCTGGGACGGCTCCGACGACGACGACGCCTTTCATCCCGAGTGACTGGTGTGGCTGGCAGTAGTACTGGACGACGCCCTCCTGGTCGAAGGTCTGTTCGTAGCTGAAGCCGGCGTCGCCGACGAGGTCGGACTCGAAGTCGCCGCCGGAGTTGGCGACGACGTTGTGCTGGCCGCCCTCGCCGGTCCACTCCCAGACGACGGTGGTGCCGGGGTCGACCTGGACGGCGGCGGGGCCGAAGCCGAACGCGCCGCCGTTCGCCTCGACGCCGACCTCGACGGTGACCTCTTCGGCGCCGGTTTCGTCGACGACCTCCGAGTAGTTGGTCACGTCGGAGAGCCAGCCGCCGAAGCTCGGCTGGGCCGACGCGGTGCCCGCAGTCGCCGTCGCCGCGGCGGCTGCCGCCGTCCCGCCGCCTGCCCCCCTGAGGAAATCGCGGCGTCTCATACACCGCCCTCGGACAGCGACCTGATTAAACCCAGCGAATGCGCGGTCGCGCGGGACCGGCCCGCTCACCCCGCCTCCACGCCCGTCTCTGGCTCGGCCTCCTCGTCTCCGCCGGGCAGGAACTCCGGCCGGCGCTCCCCGGCGGCCTCGACGGCCCGGAGCCGCCCGCGGAACTCCTCCGCGCGGAAGCGGTCGGACAGGCGCGCGTTCGCGACGATGCCGAACAGGAACAGGCCGACGAGGAGGAACAGGCCGGCGACGACGGGCGTGACGATGCTCGGCACGACGCCGGCTGCCCACGCGACGCCGAGGGCCAGCCCCGCCAGCACCTGTGCCCCCGCGACGACCTGGAGCATCAGGTTGCCGAACTCGCCGGTGCCGGCCTCGACGTCCTCGGGGGCCGGGAGTTCGTAGCCAGCCGGCACCTCCTCGGGGTCGTAGCCCTCCATCGAGCAGAGCGCGACGGAGGCCGTCACGTCCCGCAGGACGGTGCCTGCCCCCTCGACGCTCCCGTCGCCGTAGACAACCGCGTACCCCTCGTCGGACCACGCGACGAGGAGGTCCTCGTCGTCTACACGGGGCGTCTCCGACGCCCCGCCGCCCTCGGTGACGCGGTCGACCTGTGCGAACACGTCACGCCGGGCGATCCGCGACTTCAGGTCCCGTTCGCACCGGTCGAGGAGGTCACTACCGGTGACCCACGTCTCCGGGTCGAAGACGGCTTCCCACTCGTCGCCGTCCATCTCGGCCATGTCCGACGGGCCGAACTCCTCGAAGTCGTAGCGCTCCTCGACCTCGGCCCGGAGCGCCTCGAGGTCACGCTCCTCTGCCTCGTCGAGCAGGTCGCCGGCGGGCGGCGGCTCGTCTGCCCCGACACCCTCCTCGGCGTCGTCCATCACCCGCCTTTGTGCCGGCAGTCTCCTTAGCGTGACGGTCGCCCGCCCGACCCGCGGCGTTTAGGAGGACTCCGTCCCGAGAGCCGGCAGATGGTCTCGGAGTCGACGATAGCGACCTTCGCGGCGCTCTCTGTCACGCTGAGCCTGCCGCTCTACCTCCGGGGCGCGAAGGTGATGATAGACGCCGAGGTGGTGACGTGGGACGTGCTCACACACCACCTGAAGTATATCTTCACCGGGCTGGTGATGACGTCGGTGCCCGTCTTCGGCTGGATGATGCCGCGCCTGCTGGACCAGCTGAACGGTGCCGCGGCGCTCCACGCCGTCCTCGGCCTCCAGGCGTACGCGATGCTCGTGTTCGCCCTCACGGGTATCGTCCGCATCTTCCAGGTCAAGCGCGCGAACGACGCCTACGACGACCCCGACTCGGTCGCGCTGGACGACCTCCACGAGAACATGGGCGCGTGGCGGGGTCGGCTCCGGATCGGGGTCTTCGGCTACGTCGCGCTCTGGATCGTCGCGTGGCTCCTCGGTCTCTACCGGTTCTGGGTGCGGTACCTGGCGTAACGGGCGTGCCCCGCTACTCCCACGGCTCGCCGGTCGCGAGGTCGACAGACGAGTCGCCGCGCTCGCTCGGACAGACGTCGGCGAGGACACAGTCGCCACAGTCGGGGTTCCGCGCCGTACAGGTCGCCCGACCGTGTGCGATCAGCAGGTGGGTGTACATCCTCCAGCGGCTCTCGGGCACGACGTCGACGAGGGCACGCTCGGCTGCCTCCGGGTCGGTCTGCTCGGTCAGGCCCAGCCGGCGCGACAGCCGGCCCGCGTGGGTGTCGACGACGATACCCTCCACGACGTCGTGGCCGTGCTGGAGGACGACGTTCGCCGTCTTCCGGCCGACGCCCGGCAGGTCCGTGAGCGCGCTCATCGTCCCCGGTACCGCACCGTCGTGGTCCTCGACGATCTGCTCGCAGGCGTCGACGATCCAGCCGGCCTTCTGGTTCGGGTAGGTGATCGAAGCGATATCCGCCGAGAGCTCCTCCGCGCCGGTCTCGACGTAGTCCTCTGGGCGGTCGTGTTTCTCGAACAGCGCCGGCGTCACCGAGTTCACCCGCTCGTCGGTACACTGTCCGGAGAGCACCACCGCGACGAGCAGTTCGAGCCGTGTCGAGAACTCGAGCGAGATGCCCGCGTCCGGGTACGCCTCCGCCAGCCGGTCGAGCACCTCGCTCGCCTGTGCCTCCCGCGTGTCGAGCGCCGTCCCCATACCCGCCGGTCGGTGGGTGGTGGCTTCAACCCGACGGCCCGGGCGTCTCGCCCCCGGCGCCCGGCGGCACCTCGAACGTCGTCGCCGTCCGGTCGCCCTCGACGACCCGGACGGCGACCCCGCCGTCGACGGTGACCCGCGCGTACGTCCCCGTCACCGGGACGTCCGGCAGCTCCTTGCTGAACGCGTTCACCGTGACGTGGTCGACGCCGCGGTACCGGACGTGGGCCGTCTCGTGGACGTGGCCGTTCACCACCGCGCGGACGTCGTGGCGCGAGAGGACGTCGTTTACCTCGCGCTTGTTCCCGCAGAACGCCCGCTCGGGCTCGTTCGCGAACCAGGCGTTCCCGCTCAGGTCGCGGTAGCCGAGCGGGTGGTGGACGAACACCACCGCGCCCGCAGCGTCGGCGAGTTCGCGGTCGAGCCACGCGACCTGTCTCTCCCCGA
>JAQCMY010000237.1 GCA_028274865.1 Haloferacaceae archaeon
AGCTGGGAGACGCTCCCGAGCAGCACCTTGCCGACCGGCGTCCGCTTTCGCGAGCCGATGACGAGGTACGCCGGGTCGACGTCCTCGGCGACACTCATGATAGTCGACGCCGTCCGGCCGGTCGGGGCCTCCCGCCTGGCGGCCTCCTCCACGATGCGAATCTCGGGGGTGATCTCGGTCTCCAGCGCGTCGGTGACGATCTCATCGATGTCGGCCTCGACCGCCGATTCGTCTGCGTTTCTGGACACGACGTGGAGGATCACGAGGTCGTGACCGAGTCCAGCCGACAGATCCTCTCCCGTCTTGACCACCTGTGCACAGCCCGGGTCGCGGTCGATCGTGGTGAGTATACTCACGGCACGGAATCTTCATCGTGAACCGTGTTAGTTTCCCCGCTCACGCCGTCCGGGGGCTCGGCCTGCTAGCTCATCCGCTGCTCGAAGTCGGACATGAACGACTGGTGGAGCCGGTAGAACAGCGCCATCCCGCCGACCCAGCTGATCACACCGTACGCTACGTACGCCGCCGTCGGAAGGTCCACGGCGAAGTACAGGTACGAACCGACGCCGAGGTACGTGATGACGAACGCAGCCAGAACGCGGATGCCGCGGGGCGACACCTGCTGTCGCGGGTCGACCATACACGCGTCTGTGACACCACGGTCTTAAATCTTCGATCGTGTGGGTCACCGGCCGCCACGGACGAACTCGCAATATCTGCGCGTTCCGATGTTTATTCACGATGGGGGCCGGACACTATAAGCGACGATGATGAAGGTCGGTGTCAACGGCTACGGTCAGATTGGGAAGCGCATCGCCGATGCGGTGGCGAAGATGCCGGACATGGAGCTGGTCGGCGTCGCGAAGGCGAGTCCGAACCACACCGCCGACGCGGCGGCCGGCCGGGGGTACGACATCTACGTCCCGGAGTCTCGCCAGAGCCGGTTCGACCAGACGGAGGTGGCCTTCGCCGGGACGGTCCACGACATGATCGACCGGAGCGAGGTCGTCGTCGACGCGACGCCCGAGGGCGTCGGCGCCGAATACCGCCCGGTCTACGAGGAGCACGACACGCCGGCCGTCTTCCAGGGCGGCGAGTCCGGAGAGGTGGCACCGGTGAGCTTCACCGCGCGTGCGAACTACTCCGACGCGATCGGCGAGGAGTACGTTCGTGTCGTCTCGTGTAACACCACCGGGCTGAACCGGCTGTTCGCCCCGCTGCTCGAGGAGTACGGCGTCGAACGGTCGGTCGTGACGCTGGTGCGCTGTCGCGGCGAACACGCGGTTATCTCCGCCGACCCGGTCAAGCCGCCGTCCCACCACGGCCCGGACGCCCTCGAGGTGCTGCCGGAGATCGGTGAACTCCAGACGATGGGAATGAAAGTGCCGACGGTCCGACACCACTTCCACGCGGTCAACGTCGAGCTGGAGTCGACCCCCGCCGCCGACGACGTTCGCGAGACGCTCGCGGACGAGAGCCGGATCCACGTCGTCGACGCCGACCTGGACATGAACTCCGGCTGGGACCTCCAGGAGTTCGCGCTCGACCGGGGCCGGGACCGGATGAACCTCTACGAGAACCAGATCTTCGGCGACTCGATCCAGACGAACGGCAGCCAGCTCTACCTGTTCCAGTCCATCCACCGCGAGAGCGACGTCAT
>JAQCMY010000241.1 GCA_028274865.1 Haloferacaceae archaeon
ACGGGCCTCCCGCGCCGGCGTCGGTGGCTCCGTCGTCCGCGCGCTGGAGGAGCGCCTCGGGGCCACCCTCGTCGACGAGACAGAGTAGTTTTGTCGCCGCCCGCCGAGTCGGAGGCGTGGCACACGACTCGCTCGCGCCCGCCGAGCCGGGGGTCCGGGAGTTCGAGACGACCGTCGCCGCCGTCGACGGCGACGCCGTCGTCCTCGAGGAGACGTACTTCTACCCCGAAGGAGGCGGACAGCCCGCGGACCGTGGGACACTCGCCGGTCACGCCGTCGCCCACGTCGACGGCGGCGACGGCGGCGTCCGGCACCACCTCGACGCCGACGGCGCGCTCTCGCCCGGCGACCGGGTCACCGGCGTCGTCGACGACGACTTCCGCACCTACTGTACCCGCGCCCACACGGCGAGCCACGTCCTGTTCGGTGCGGGCCGACGGCTCTGTGAGGCCCTCGGCTACGGCGGCTTCGACATCGGAACCGAGACGGTCCGGGTGGATCTCGCGACCCCGACCGACGTCGACGACGACCTGCTGGTCGAACTCGAGCGCCTGACTAACCGTGCGGTCTGGGAGTCCCGTCCGGTGTCGTGGGAGGAGACGGCAGCCGAGACGGCGCGCTCGCGCGACGACGTCGCGTTCAACGACGCAACAGAGGCGGGCGCCTTCGCCGACGGCGGTCGGGTCCGACTGGTCACCGTCGAGGGCTGGGACGTGGCGGCCTGCGGCGGCACACACGTCGAGAACACCGTCGAGATCGGCCCGGTCGCGGTCGTCGACCGCTCGAATCCCGGCGCCGGCCTGACCCGCGTCGAGTTCGCCGTCGGGCCACGGGCACACGAAGCGGGGGCGACGCGTCACCGTCAGACCCGCGCGGCGGGGCGAGAACTCGACGCGGCACCCGAGGCCGTCGCCGAGACGGCCCGACGCATCCGGACGGAGCGCGACGACCTGCGCGACGAGGTCGAACGGCTCCGCCGCGACGCCGTCGAGCGGACGGTCGAGTCGTTCGACGCCGTCGAACGGGACGGCACCACGTGGCGCGTCGGCGTCGTCGACGCGGGGGCCGACGCCGCCGGCGCGGCGGTCCGGGGCGCCACAGAGGGGGTCGTCGCGGCCGTCGGGCGGGACGGCTCGACGTTCGTCGTCGCCGCCTCCGGCGGCGCGGTGTCGGCGGGCGACGTCGTCGAGGCGGTGACGGCGGCGTTCGGCGGCGGGGGCGGGGGGAGCGCGGCGTTCGCACAGGCCGGCGGGATGAGCGCCGACCCGGACGAGGTGGCGGCCTACCTCCGGGAGTCGCGGGCGAGGTAGGCGAGCGAGAGCAGTGCGACGAGCGCCGCGACGGCGCCGAAGCCGGGGGCGGCGCCGAAGGTGGGAACGCCTCCGTCGTCGGTGCTGACGGTGCCGGTGGTCGTTCCCGTGTCGGTGCCGGCGCCGGAGACGCCCTCGACGGTCACGCGGTTGGAGGTCGTGCGGCCGCGCCGGGCGCGAACCGCCGTCTCGCCCGCCTCCGACACCGGCACGAGCGCCTCGCCGTCGCCGTCCGTCGTCGCGACCGCCTCGCCGTCGACGAGGACCGTGACGTTCGCCGCGGGGTCGCCGTAGGCGTCGGTGACCGTCACACGGGCCGACTCGCCGACGACGACGCGCTCGTTCGCGGACTCGAGGGACAGACTCGGGAGCCGGGACAGCGCCACCTCGACGGTCCGGTCGGACTCGCCGACCGACGCCTCGCTGGTCGCGTCGCCGTAGCCCTCGCGGGTCACCTCGACCCGGGCCTCGCTGTTGACCGGCACGGAGACGGTCGCCCGACCGGAGTCGTCGGTCCGGGCGGTCTTGTCGTCGACCCGGACCGTCGCGCCGGAGATTGCCTCACCGGCGCGCGGGTCACGGACGTCGACGGCGAGCACCGCGTCTGCGCGCTCCACCTCGATCCGCCGCGTCACGTCGACGCCCGTCTCCTCCGTTCGCTCGACGGTCAGATAGCCGGTCTTCGTGAACCGGACGGCGTAGCTGCCGGCCTCGATCTGCTCGGTCGTGAACCGGCCGTCGCCGCTCGTCCGACCGGCGGCGACCTCGCGCTCGGCGCCGTCGACGACGGCGACGCGGACGCCCTCGACGGCGTCACCCTGCCGGCTGTTCACCTGGTAGGTGAACGCCACCGCGTCCGTCACCTCGACGGCGACGGAGTCGGTGTCCTCGCCGACGGTGCGCCGGAGTGGGAAGTTCCGTGTGTAGTCCGGGTGGTCGACGTCGAACGAGACGGTCGCCCCGACCGGCACGTCGACGAAGACCTTGCCGTTGCCGGCGGTGTCGGCGCTCGTCTGGCCGCCGTCCCACGACGCGGCCACGGTGGCGCCGGAGACGGGCGTCCCGTCCTCCGTCTCGACGGTCACGGTGACGGTCGTCGTGTCGCCGCCGGACTGGGCGACAGCCGGCGCACTCCCGGCGACGAGCGCCGCGACGACGAGGAGGACGACAGCCGCGATAGCCCGTCTGCTGGCTCGAACGGCCATGAACGTGTTGTCACGGTCGCGTGACATAAGCGTCGTGGCGGAACCGTCTTGCCACCGGGGGACCGAACGGTCCGTATGGACCGGTACGAGGGGTACGACGCCGTCGTCTTCGACCTCGACGGGACGGTCGTCCACCTCGACGTCGACTGGGCGCGCGTCGACGAGGAGACGGCCGATATCCTCGAGTCTCACGGCTACCGGCCGACGGAGACGGCGTGGGGGGCGCTCGACGCGGCGGACGGCGACGCCGCCGCGGCTGTCACGGCGCTGCTGGCCGACCACGAGCGCCGGGGCGCCGAGCGCTCGTGGCGCCTGCCTGCCGCCGACGACCTCCGGGCGCTCGCCGACGCGGGCCGTCCCACCGCGGTCTGCTCACTCAACTGTGAGGCCGCAGTCCGGGCCGCCCTGGCGGAGCACGGCCTGACCGACGCCGCCGACGCCGTCGTCGGTCGCGACACCGTCGGGCCGCGCAAGCCCGACCCCGGGCCGCTGCTCGCGGCGCTCCGGCGGACCGACGTCCCGCCGGAGCGTGCCCTGTTCGTCGGCGACTCCGAGTCGGACGAGCTGACGGCGACCCGCGCCGGCGTCGACTTCGCCTACGTCTACCCCGTGACCTCGGCGTAGCCCGGCGGCTTATCCCCGTCGCGCGCCTACTCCAGTCCGTGACAGACCGCGTCCCCGTCACCTACCACTGTCCGCGGTGTGGCGCCGTCGCGGAGCTCCAGCGCGACCCCTACCTCGCCGACCAGTCGGTGACGCCCTACCCGCTCGCCGGCTGGCACTACGTCGGGACCGACGAGGACTACGAGTCCGACGACGTCGACGGCGTCGTCCTCGCCTGCGGCGTCGACACCCGCGACGAGGCCGACGGCTGTGGCGAGCCGTTCTACCTCTCGTTCGTCCGGTTCGAGGCGGGCCGGCGGGTGGACCCGGAGCCCGAGCCGGAGCACGTCGAACTGGCCGGCGAGGGGCCGCCGAGCCCGGATGGACCGGACGGCCCCGGCGGTCCCGGCTCGTTCCGCGGCTGACGCTCACTCCGCTTTGTCCTACCCCTACCCCTTCACGTTACAGATCGGGAACGTCCGCGCTACCGTCTCGCCGATGCCCAGTTCGTCCGAGACGCGAACGACCTCGTCGACGTCCTTGTAGACGCCCGGCGCCTCCTCCGCGATCGTGGCGCCGCTCTCGGCGGCGACGTACACCTGCTGGCCCTCGCGCAGGTCGTCGCGCACGTCCTCGCCCCAGAACTCCTGTTTCGCCTGCGTCCGGCTCATCAGGCGTCCGGCGCCGTGGGCCGTCGAGCCGAAGGTCAGGTCGAGCGACCGCGGCGCACCCCGGAGGACGTAGCTCCCCGCGCCCATGCTCCCCGGTACCAGCACCGGCTGTCCGACGTCGGCGTGGGCGCCCGGCAGCTCGGGCCGACCCGCCGGGAACGCCCGCGTCGCGCCCTTGCGGTGGACGTACAGCGGCTTCGTCTCGCGGGCGACGGCGTCGGCGTCTGCGCAGGCGACGCCCTCGCCGTCCACCGGCACCGTGTGTTCCTCCAGCTTCGCGACGTTGTGTGCCACGTCGTACAGCAGTTCGACCGCCGTCGGGTCGGCGCCGAGGACGTCCGCGAACGTCTCGCGCACCCTGTGGGCGATGAGCTGCCGGTTCACCCACGCGAAGTTCGTCGCGGCGCACATCGCCCCGAAGTACTCGTCCGCGAGCCGCGACCCGGCGGGGGCGGCGGCGAGTTCCGTCTCCGGGAGCCGCTCGAGGAGGTCTGCGTGGTCCTGCTCGATCGCTCGCAGGTAGTTCGTACAGACCTGGTGGCCGAGGCCACGCGAGCCACAGTGGATCAGCACGACGACCTGGTCCTCCCGCAGGCCGTACGCCGCCGCGACCTCGGGACGGTAGACGTCGGTGACCCGTTCGACCTCGAGGAAGTGGTTGCCCGAGCCGAGGCTGCCGACCTGTGCGGCGCCGCGCTCCTTTGCCTCCCGCGAGACGGCGTCCGGGTCGGCGTCGACGCGCCGCCCCTCGTCCTCGCAGTGTGCGAGGTCCGCCGCGGTCGCGTACCCCTCGTCGCGGGCCCACTCGACCCCGCGAGCCAGAATCTCCTCGACTGTCTCGACGTCCGTCTCGACGACACCGCCGCCGCCGAGGCCGGCTGGCACACCCGCCGCGAGCGCCTCGACCAGCTCCTCTTCGCGCCCGCGAACGTCGTCGTACTCGAGCGGCGTGGTCAGCAGCCTGACGCCGCAGTTTGAGACCACGAACCCGTCCGCGACGAAGTTGTGAGCCTCGTGTTCGACGCCGATGTCGTACACCCGCTCCTCGCCGGCGTGTTCGACCGAGACGACCGTCGTCTCGACCGCCATGTCGTCGCGGACGTCCACGTCGTCAACGAACTGCTCGTAGTCCGGGAAGTCTCTCGGCGGACGCGGCCGGCCCTCCCGACCACTCCAGACGCTCCGCTCGACGAGTCGGCGGTTGATATCGAACTGTCCGGCAATCTCCGACACGGGCGTTCCGCCATCCGCGAGCGCCCGCGCCTCCTCAGCTATCTCTGCTCGAAGCTCGATTACGCGTTCCTTCTGCCGGAGGTACTGGATCGCAGCGACCGCCGACCGCTGTTTCTCCGTTCCGTACCGGTATCCGACGCGCTCGAAGAACCGGATCAGGTTCTGTGAGTCGTTCTTGATTCCGATCCGCAGCCGCTCGCGGTCGGCCCCCGACGCCGCGTCGAACCGTTCGATCGAATTAGTTTCGACGCCGATGCTCTCGAGATACGCTCCGATCTCGCGGAGGAACTGCTCGCCGGCGTCTGCGACCGACCGCTTCCGGGTCTGTGAGACCTTCGGACAGTAGCGGTTCTTCGTGTGCTGTGGCGAGGGTTCGTTCATCTCCGCGCCGAAAAACGCCGAGAGGTAGAGCGCCCGCTGCCAGTCGGCAAGCCGGTCGAGATAGTCCGGCGTCACGAACTCGCTCTCCACCTTCTTTTCAGTCGGGACGCCCATCTCGGCGAGCAGTCGCTTGAAACCGCGCGCGCCGACCTTGACGCTGTACTCGGTGCGTGCGAACTCCGTTCCGTCGACCTCGTGGTCGCGCTCGCGCTCGTAGACCCGCGACGGGGTGAAGCCGAGCGCGGCGATATCCTCGCGGATCGCCTCCAGATCGTCGGGCTTCCCGTAGAACCAGGTCTGTTCGCCGGAGAACGAGCCGTCGCCGGTGTGGTATCCGGCGAGCTTCAGCAGCCGGGCGAACGCGTCGTCGGTCGACCTGAGCGGTAGGAGGTCGTTCTCTTCGAGGAACGAGATCAGCTGTGGATCGGCGTCGTCGAGGTCGTCCTCGTCGACCACGACGAACTCCTCGGGCGACTCGTGTTCGATCCCGCGGAACGGACTCACGAGGACCCGGTCGCCAGCTGCTATCTCACCGAGTTCGACCATGCCGTCGGGCGTCCGGAATGGATGGTCGGCTGTCGCGCGGACGGTCCTGCCGTCCGCCGTCGTCACCTCGTACACGTCCGTCGGCGTCGATTCCGTGGCGAGTCGAACCGTCGACTGGTGCTCTCCGTCTTCGCCGGCGGCGACGGTCGCTCGTTCCTCACCGACACATGTCGTGAGTTCCGCGATCGGAACCCGACGTCCAAACTCCAGTCGGACGTCGGTGTCCGCGGGGAGGCAGTTGATGTCGTAGCCGATCGCTCCGGGCGAGATACAGCCGTCCTCGGCGTCGATACCCGCTACGCCGCCGATCGGGAAGCCGTAGCCCTGGTGGCCGTCGGGCAGGCACGCGGTGTACGCCGCGACCCCGGGGAGGTGTGCGGCGTCCTGTACCTGCGACAGCGTCCTGTCGTCGCCGATCTGCTCCAGGAGCGCCTCGCTCGCGAACACCCGCGCGGGCACCCGCATCTCGTCCGTCCGTGCTATCTCCCAGACGTACGGCTCCACGCGTGTCAGGGTCGTGTCGCCGAACTCGCGGGTCGTCACGACGCACCGTGGACGACCGCCGGGTGAAACCCCTTCGGTCAGACGTCGAGGACGACGTACGCCCGCCAGCCGTCGACTGTCTGTTCGACGGCCATCTCGGAGTAGGTGACGGCCTTCACCTCACGGGCGGCGACGCCGTCGAGGGGCACGCCGCGGGCGCCGGCCTCGACGACCCACTCGCCGTCCGCCTCGTACACCGTCGCCTCGCTGTCGGCGGGGAGAACCGACCGGACGTCGCGTTCGTAGATGAGACGGTCGAGGTAGTCGAACAGCAGCGCCTCGCGGCGCTCGGCACGGACGGTCAGGCTGAACCCCTCGCCGCCGTCGGGGATGTCGTCACACATCGCGGCGGTCATCCCGTCGGCGCAGGCCGCGAACGTCGCCCCGAGGTCGGTGCCGGTCGCCGCGATCGCCACGTCGGCGGTGTGGCCGCGGAGCGTGAACGACCCGGCGCGTGTCATCGGCTGCTGCCAGTCGTGGTCATCCTGTGGGCACACAGCCGGCGCAGGGTAAACGGTTCTGTGCCGACGGTGGAGTTATATTCTACACGCGACTAACTCGGGTAGTGAGCGTTGAGGTCGAGACGCGCGTCGACGGACCGGGGTCGACCGAACACGTCGACCAGGCGTGGGACCTGAAAGAGCAGATCAGGCGCGAGGAGGGCGTGCTCAGACAGCGCTGGCGCTTCTTTCGCGACGCCTACTCCCGGTCGACCACCCACCTCCGCCTCGTCGACGGCGACATCGTCGGCTTCGCGTCGGCGCGCCGGGACGGCTACCTCCTCTTTCTCGCGGTCGCTCCGGAGGCCCGTGGCGAGGGCCACGGTCGCCGCCTCGTCGGCGCGGTCGCGGCCGACGGCGGGACTATCACCTGCCACGCCCGGACGACGAACGACGACGCCCTGCGGTTCTACCGCCACCTCGGCTTCGAGGTGGTCCGCCGGATCGACGGCTACTACGAGGACGGCGGCGACGCCTACTACCTCCGTCTCGGGGAGTCGGAGGGCGAGAGTCTCACCGAACGGCTCTCTGGCTTCTTCGGCTAGTCGGACGGCGAGAACCGCCGCTCGCCGGTGATCACGGTGTCGACGAGGTGCGCCGGCGTCGCGTCGTACGCCGGGTTCTCGACGACCACCTCCTCGAGCGGCTCGAGGCTGACCTCCGCGGGCGGTCGGAACTCGTTCTCGAAGACGAACCCCTCCTCGATCACCTTCGCCGAGGAGCCGACGACGTCGAGGGGGACCCCCGCCTCCGCCGCGGCGGCGGCCAGCGGGAAGGTGCCGACGCGGTTGTACAGCGTCCCCCGGACGATACAGTCCATCCCTACCATCGCCCGGTCGATGTCCTTCTGCTCGAGCAGGTAGCCGGAGGCGCCGTCGACGCCGAGGTGGACCTCGACGCCAGCGGTGTCGGCCAGCTGCCGGGCGAGCTTCCGGCCGAGGTACCGTGGTCGCGCCTCCGTGACGTACACCGTCAGTTCGCGCTCGGGGACCGCTCGCTCCACCGCCGCGAGGAGCGTCGAGGAGTAGTCGTGCGTGAGCACCACCTCGCCGTCGTCGAACGTCTCCGCGGCGCTCGCGGCGGCCCGCCGCTTGCCGTTGTCGACGCGGTCGACCACCCGTTCGACCGCCGCCTCCGTCAGGCGGCGGGCCTCCGCCAGGTCGTCGGACTGCCCCACGACGGCGTCGACCACCTCGCGCTGCGTGGTGAACAGCGAGGCGTGTGAGGGGTTCGCCCGCCGGAGCGCACCGGAGTTGCGCTCCAGGGCGCCCTCGTACTCGTCGAGGCTGGTGAACTCCCGTTCGACCAGCTCTCTCAGCGCCCGCGCGGCCTTCACCGCGACGACCGAGGAGCTGTGGGTCTCCATCCGGCGGATCTCCTCGACCGTGTCGTCGATTCGTCCCATGGCACGTCGATCCGACGGCGCCGACATGGCTCTTCCGGGCTACGCCGCGGCGCGACGGGCGTAGAGGTACACCGGAACCGCGACCAGTATCCAGACGACCGCACCGACACGGACGGCAAAGGCTGCCCGCGCCTCCCACGTCGGGAGCGACGCGGCGAGCGCGAGGAGGCCGACGACCGGCGCCCCGACGAGAATCGTCGCCACGAACGTCACCTGCATCACCCAGCCGTAGTCGACGCCGTCCGGATCGACCTCTTCGACTGCCTCCTGCACGGAACATTCTAGCCCGGCGTCGGCAAATCCGTTTTGCCGCCCGATCGAGACGAACCACAACCCGACCGGTCTCGGACTGTCCCGTCGCTGTCCTGCGATTCGCTAAAGACAGATTCATATACTTGCGGACCTAACGTGTCGTTAGGACACATGGATTCCAGACAGCACGCCGGCGAAAACGAGCAGTTTGTCCGGCGGTACGACTACGACGACGGGTGGGCGGTCGCAGCCGACCTCGGTGTCGCCGGCGAGACGGTGGACGTCGACGTCGACGTCGTCGGCAGGACGGCCATCGTGGTCGTCGACGCCGGCGGCCGGGTGCGCGAGACGGAGTTCGAACTCCCCGGTGACGCCGACCGGGCCGACGTGAACAACGGCGTGCTCACCATCTACGGATGAAACTCGTCGTCAAGCCACTCAAGCAGAAGGACGCGGGCCGCGGGCTCGCGGCGATAGACGAGCAGGCCGCCGCGGAACTCGGCCTCGACCCCGGCGACTTCGTCCGGATCGAGGGGAGCGACGGCACCGCTATCGCGCGGGTCTGGCCCGGCTACCCCGAGGACTCGAACACCGGTGTCGTCCGGGTCGACGGTCGGCTGCGCCAGCAGGCCGGCGTCGGTATCGACGACCGTGCGGAGGTCGAGGCCGCGGACGTCAGCCCCGCCGAGCGCGTGACGGTCGCTCTGCCCCAGCAGATCGGCATCCGCGGCAACATCGAGTCGCTGGTCCGACGCGAGCTGAGCGGCCAGCCCGTCACCGCGGGTCAGTCCGTCCAGCTCCCGCTGGGGCTCGGCTTCATGGGCGGACAGGGACAGGCGATCCCGCTGAAGATCGCCGCTACCAGCCCCGACGGGACGGTCGTGATCAACGACTCGACCGAGGTCCAGATCAGCCAGCAGCCGGCGGAGCAGATCCGCGAGTCCGGCGCCGGCGCGGGCCCAGAGGGCGCCCCCGACGTCACCTACGAGGATATCGGCGGGCTGGAGCGCGAGCTCGAGCAGGTCCGGGAGATGATCGAACTCCCGATGCGACACCCGGAGCTGTTCAAGCGTCTCGGCATCGAGCCGCCGAAGGGAGTGCTGCTCCACGGCCCGCCGGGAACCGGCAAGACGCTGATCGCGAAGGCGGTGGCGAACGAGATCGACGCCGACTTCCAGACGATCTCCGGCCCGGAGATCATGTCGAAGTACTACGGCGAGAGCGAGGAGCAGCTCCGTGACGTGTTCGAGGAGGCGACCGAGAACGCCCCCGCGATCGTCTTCATGGACGAACTCGACTCGATCGCCGCCAAGCGCGACGAGGCCGGCGGCGACGTCGAGCGTCGGGTCGTCGCCCAGCTCCTGTCGCTGATGGACGGCCTCGACGAGCGCGGCGAGGTCGTCGTCATCGGCGCGACGAACCGCGTCGACGCGATCGACCCCGCGCTCCGGCGCGGCGGGCGGTTCGACCGCGAGATCGAGATCGGCGTCCCCGACCGCGGCGGCCGCAAGGAGATCATGCAGGTCCACACCCGCGGGATGCCGCTGACCGACGACGTCGACCTCGACCAGTACGCCGAGTCGACCCACGGCTTCGTCGGCGCCGACCTCGAGAGCCTCGCGAAGGAGGCCGCGATGAACGCGCTCCGGCGCGTCAGGCCGGAGATCGACCTCGACGCCGAGCAGATAGACGCCGAGGTGCTCGAGTCGCTGCGGGTCACCGACGGCGACATGCGCGAGGCGCTGAAGGGGATCGAGCCCTCTGCGCTCCGCGAGGTGTTCGTCGAGGTTCCCGACGTCACCTGGGCCGACGTCGGCGGGCTCGGAGACACCAAAGAGCGCCTGCGCGAGACGATCCAGTGGCCGCTCGAGTACACCGAGGTGTTCGACGCGATGGACGTCGACGCGGCGAAAGGTGTGATGCTCTACGGGCCGCCCGGGACGGGCAAGACCCTGCTCGCGAAGGCCGTCGCGAACGAGGCGGAGTCGAACTTCATCTCGATAAAGGGGCCAGAGCTGCTGAACAAGTTCGTCGGCGAGTCCGAGAAGGGGATCCGCGAGGTGTTCTCGAAGGCCCGCGAGAACGCCCCGACCGTGATCTTCTTCGACGAGATCGACGCCATCGCGGGCGAGCGCGGCCAGGGGTCCTCCGGCTCCGGGGTCGGCGAACGGATGGTCTCGCAGCTCCTGACCGAACTCGACGGGCTGGAGACGCTGGAGGACGTCGTCGTGGTCGCCACCAGCAACCGGCCCGACCTGATCGACAGCGCCCTGCTCCGTCCGGGCCGGCTGGACCGGCACGTCCACGTCCCCGTTCCGGACGAGGAGGCACGGCGCAGGATCTTCGAGGTCCACACCCGCGACAAGCCGCTGGCGAGCGACGTCGACCTCGACAGGCTGGCTCGCCGGACCGAAGGGTACGTTGGCGCGGACGTCGAGGCGGTCTGCCGCGAGGCCTCTATGGCGGCCACCCGCGAGTTCGTCAACGGCGTCCCGCGAGAGGAGATGGCCGACCGGGTCGGTAACGTCCGCGTGACGATGGACCACTTCGACCGGGCGCTCTCCGAGGTCGGCCCGAGCGTCACCGAGGAGACCCGCGAGCGCTACGAGGAGATCGAGCGGCGGTTCCAGCGCTCCGAGACCGCCGGCGTCGAGGGCGACGCCAGCCGGACGTTCCAGTAGCCGGCGCGTCGACCGGGCCGGGTCGCTCGCTTCCTCGACACGGACAGCCTCTTGCCCGCGCCGGCGAAGGCCCGCCCGTGTCACGGCTCCGCGACGCCGCCCTGTTCGTCCTCCTCGGCCTCGTGTGGGGCGGCGGGTTCCCGGCGACGGAGGTGGGCCTGACCGCCGTCTCGCCGCTCGCACTGGCCGCGCTGCGCTACTACGTCGGGGGCGGCCTCCTCGTCCTCGGTCTCGCCGCCCTCCGTGGGCGCGACGTCCTCCCGACGGGACCGGGCGACGGCGCCGCGGTCGTCGCCGGCGGCGTCCTGCTCATGGGCGGCAACGCCGTCCTCTTTCTCGGTCAGCGGCTCGTCACCGGCGGCGTCGCCAGCATCCTCTTCGGCCTCATCCCCGTGCTGACCGCTGCGGGCGGGAGCCTGTTCCTCGACGACGGCGTGCCGGACGCCGTCGAACTCGTCGGCGTCGCGCTCGGTGTCGGCGGCGTCGCCCTCGTCGCCAGCCCCGGGAGCCCCGGCGCGACGCCGCGTGGAGCCGGACTCGTCGTCGTCGCCGTCGTCGCCGTCGCCGCCGGAAACGTCGCCGTCGAGCGCGCGGCGCCCGCGAGCGACGGCGTCGTCGTCGCCGGGTGGGCGATGCTTCTCGGCGCCCCCCTCGTCCACGCCGCTGCACGGCTCGCGGGCGAGCGCCTGACCGTCGTCGCCGGCGCGACGCCCGCGGCGCTCGGCGCGCTGCTGTTTCTGGGCGTCGTCGCCAGCGCCCTCGCGTACACCGTCTACTTCGGACTCATCCGTCGCGTCGGCGCCTTCCGGGTGAGTCTCGTCTCCTACGTCGTCCCCGTCGTCGCCACCGTCGTCGGCGTCGTCGCTCTCGCAGAGCCGGTCGGGCCGAGCGCTCCCGCGGGCTTCCTGCTGGTCCTCGGTGGCTTCGCCCTCGTCGAACGAGAGTCGATCCGGGACCTGCTATAGCCGCTCGGCGGCGTCTTTCTCCACCAGCGGCGCCGCGTTGTCGGCCGGCAGGCTGACGACGTCCTCGGCCTCAAGCCGGTAGCTCCGGTCGTCGACGCCGTATATCTCGCCGACGTCGGCGGTGATGCGCACGGTGGTGCGCTCCGCAGCCGGCTCGTCGTCCGGGCGCGCGCTCGCGTCGGACTGCCCCGTCGGCTCGTCGTCCGGCACCTCCGGTTCCCGCCCGTCCGCCGCGCGCTCGTCTCTCGCGGCCGGGTTCGGATCGGGGTCGTGTGCGCCGCCGGGCGCCGGGGCAGGCGGCTCCGTCTCGACGCCGTCGCCCTGTCCGCCGCCCATCGCCTCGGCGAGCATCCCGGCCGGGTCGTCCGACGCCGGGAGGGGGTCGCCGCTCTCGTCTGCCGGCTCCCGACGCGCCGGCGCCGGCTCGGCTGCCTCGGGTGGCGCGTCCGGCGCCGTGCTCCGCTCTGTCGCCTC
Organism: Haloferacaceae archaeon; assembly: GCA_028274865.1. Classification (GTDB taxonomy): domain Archaea; phylum Halobacteriota; class Halobacteria; order Halobacteriales; family Haloferacaceae; genus A07HB70. Next base: position 12,770 of record JAQCMY010000241.1, read on the forward strand.
GCCGCCCTCCGACTCCTCCAGCGCCCCGAGCACCCGCGAGCGGCTGTCCTGGATGCGTTCGACGAGGTCGTCGAACAGCGCGCGCTCCTCGTCGGTCAGCCCCTCGCTGTCGTGTGGCATGTCCGCGGCGGCGAACGAGGCGTGCTTGACCACCTTGCCGACCCGTCGCTCGTACAGCGACTCGACGACCTCGGTGGCGGACTGGAGTTCGTCCGTCAGGCGTCGTACCTCCGGGTCGCCGTACGGGTCGTCGGCCTCGTCTGCCGCGCGCTCGCGGGCTCGCTTCAGTCCGGAGACGTAGTCCGCGGCGTCCCGGTAGAACGACTCCGGGAGCCGCCCGAGGCTGTCCCGTTCGCGCTCGCGTCGTCGTCGCTCGCGCAGGTCCTCCAGGTTCACGCCTCTCTCACCTTCCGTGCCCGGTCGCGCGCCATCAGGAAGACGCCGACGGGCTCTCGAACGACGTGCTCGCCCGCCGCCGGCCTAAAGCTACCGTCACCGACGGTCACCGGCTCGGGACCCGGCTCCGTCACCTCCACCCGGACCTCCTGTCCGGTGAACCGCTCCGGGACCGCGTCGACCAGGGGGTCGAACGCGGCCACGTCCGCGCGGTCGATGCGTCGGACCGCGAGGCCGGTGCCGCCGTGGAGGCTCTCGGGTAGGCGGATGAGGCGGTTCACGTCGGTCGTCACCGGCTCGTCGACCGGCGAGGAGCCGCGCTCGACCGCCTCGTCCGCGAGGCGTTCGACCAGCACCCGTGCGCCCGGTCCGCCGGCCTCGAGATTGCCCGCCCGCACGGCCTCCGGATTGTGTCGGAACGCCGTCAGAAGCGTCTCGGCGCGTCCCTCGCCGATCCCGTCGTACGACCGGAGCCGCTCGAGCGCGTCCGTCTCCGGCGCCTCCCGGAGGTCGCTCGCCAGGTCGACAAGCAGCGCGTGGACCCGCCGCCCCCACCCGCCATCGGCGCGCAGGACGCGCCGGGTCGTCCCCTCGACGCTCCGGGTGGCCACCAGCCCCTCGGCGTCCAGGTCGGCCCCGCGGACGTAGTCGACCACCTCGCGCCGCGCCGTCGCGTCCAGCCCCCGCACCGACGGGTCGCGGACGTGGACGTGGTAGCCACGGCTCCCCGAGAAGGTCACCTCGACGTCGAACCCGAAGTCGCGCTCGAGGAGGTCGAGCAGGTTCTGGAGCGCCTCCTTGCAGGCCGCGAGCATCCCCTCGTAGCTCGTCTCCGCCGGGTCGACCGCGGGCAGGTGGTCGGCGTCGAGGTCGAACACCAGGTCGGCGCCGCGCCAGCCCTTCCCGTCCATGTCGCGGGTCGCCGGGTCGTCGTAGCGCGCGGCGGAGAAGTAGACGTGTCGCGGCGCCTCGCCGGCGAGAAACGACGCGAGGTCGCCGAGCTCGAGCAGCGACCGGTGGCGAACCATCGTCGTCCCGCCCCCGGTGAACGGGATGTGGCCCCACTCGCGCGCGTCGGCGGCGGGCGGGGACGTGAGCGTCGCCTCCCGGTAGTAGTCGCCGAAGCGCCCCCGTAGGTACTCGCGTGTGCGCCGGTCCATCGACGGTCTGGAGACCGGAGCGACGGATTTAGTCGTTTCGTCCCGGCTCGACCCGTATCTCGTGGGCCTCGACGTCCTCGAGCGCCGCGACCCGACCCCCGACCGTCACCGGGCCGTCGGCGCCGTCGACGGTGAACGACGCGACCTCCTCGTTCGGGTCGTACCGGACGGACGTCACCGGGCCCTCGACGACCGTCGGCGTGCCCGTCTCGACGTCGCGTCCCTCGACGCGGGCGCGTGCCTCGACGCCGTGGGCGTCGAGGTCCTTCACCGCCCGGCGGATGGTGGCGTACGTACGCGGGAGCTCCCCGGGCTCGTCGGCGTCGGCGAGCGGGTCCGCCGTCGTCCAGACGACGGTGCCGAAGAAGCCGGAGACCAGGAAGCCGAGCGCCGAGCGGTCGAAGATCACCCCGTAGCGGTCGAGCTCCTCCCGGAGTGCGTCCTGTGTCGTGTAGACGGAGTACGTGCCGTCGGCGACGGCGACGACCGGCGTCGTGATGCCGCGCCGGGCGCGGGCGGTCGTCGAGACGGCGCCGTAGTCGAACGTCTCCGGCGCCGGCGCGCGCTCGGCGGGCGCGACGACGAGCTCGACGCTCGCGCCGCGGTCGACGGCCTCGGCCAGCGGCTCGCGGAACCGCCGGAGGAGGTCCGGCGTGAGCGCGACGAGCAGCTCGTACTCCGCGCTCTCGATCACCTCGCGGAGGTGTCGGAGGATCGTCGCGCGGGACTTGACGAGCGTCACCGCCTCCGTGTCGCGGGCGGGCGCCGTGTAGCGCGCCGACAGCGAGGCGACCAGGTCGACGAGCGACGACTCGACGTCGCCGAACGCCTCCTCCGGGTCGACGGCGACGATCTTCATCGGTCGGGACTCCCGGAGTTCGACCAGCCCGCGGTCGGCGAGGCTCCGTGCCGTGTCGTACACCCGCGGCTGAGGGACGCCCGTCGCCTCCGCCACCTCGCTCGCGGTCAGTTCGCCGTGCTCGAGCACCGCGAGGTACGCCTCGATCTCGTACTCGCCGAGCGTGAGCCGCTCTCCGACCCGTTCGAGCGTGCGCTGGAGGTCGTCGGCCATGTCCGCCCCTGACACGGGCGAGCGTATGGAACTACCGACTCGCGGCGCCACAGCGGTGGACTTAGGACCGCGGGGCCGGAGACCTCAGGCCATGAGACCCGGCGTCACGCCGGCACAGACGCTCCCGGCGCCCGGCGAGGCCGCCACGTACCTACGCTCGCTGGCCGGAACCACCCCGGCGAAGCTGGTGGCGGCGGCTGTCGTCCTCGCCGTCGGGGTCGCCGCGTCGAAGTACGTCGTCCGCCTGCTCGGGCGCCCGATCGCGCGACGGTTCGAGCGCGAGAGCGTCGCCCACACGATCCTCCGGACCGTCCGGACCGCCGTTGTCGCCCTCGCCGCCGCCGTCTCGGCGTCGATCCTCGGGTTCAGTGCCGGCGACGTCCTCCTCTCGGTGACGGTGTTCTCCGCCGTCCTCGGTATCGTCCTCGCGCCGATCGTCGGTAACATCATCAGCGGCGTGTTCGTCCTCGCCGACCAGCCCTACGAGATCGGCGACATGGTCGAGATGGAGGACGGGACACGCGGGTTCGTCGACGACATCACCATCCGCTACACCAAGGTCCTCACCCTCGACAACACGTTTCGTGTCGTCCCGAACGGCACCATCCGCGAGCAGAAGGTGACCAACTACTCCGCCGAGGACCAGCGCACCCGCCTGCGGCTCTCGGTGCTCGTCACCTACGAGTGCGACCTGGACGCCGCTCGACGCCTCCTCGAGCGCGCCGCCCGCGACTGCGACGCGGTTATCGAGGGCGGCCCGAACATCCGTATCGGCGCGGCGCGCTACCCCGCCGGCCCGACCGCCTACCTCGACGAGTTCGCCGACAGCGGCATCCTCATCACCCTCCGCTACTGGGCCCACCAGCCGTACAAGCTCCTCACGGTCCGGTCGATGGTCCAGAGCCGGTTCCGGGCGCTGATGGCGGAGGAGCAGCCGGACGTCGACTTCGCCTACCCCCACCAGCAGCTCCTCGTCGACGAGGACGACCCGCTCCGGGTCCAGGCGGGGACAGGCGACGGCGCCGCGAGTCTCGACGGCGACCTGCCGGCGGACGCCGAGCGCGGCCACGGCCCCGACGCCGGCTAGTCGACCGAGACTGTCACGACCTCGCAGTCGAGTTCGCGCCGGAGGTGCTGTTCGACGTCCGGCCCGTCGAACACCCGGGTCAGCATCTTTCGCCAGCGTCCGGCCTGCTTCGAGCCGATGACGACGACGTCGGCGCCCTCTGCTGCCGCCTCCTCGAGGATGGCCTCCTCGACGAGGAACCCTCGCCGGACGACGTACCGGGCGTTCTTCAGCCGACCGACCGACCGCTCGACGGCGGCCTTCAGGTCCCCGCGACGGACGTCTTTGCCCTCCTGGTAGAGCGCGACGTGGAGGACAGTCAGGGTCGCACCGCGCTCCTCGGCAACCGCGACGGCACGGTTCAGGGTCGCCTCGGAGTGGTCCGAGAGCGGGAACCGAACCGGGACGACCACCACCGGCTGGCGGTCGGTCACCGCCCGGCCACCCCCTCGTTCCCGACCAGCCGCACCCGGCTGTCGACCGTCGGGTCGAGGCCGTTGTGGCGCGCGTCGGCGACCAGCGCCTCGTACCCGACCCCGAGTTCGCGGCTGCGGTCGCGCGCCGTGAGCGCCGGGAACTCCTGGTCCGTCCGCAGCAGGAAGTCCGGGAGCGCCACCTCGTACGTCCTCCCGGCGTCGACCGGTTCGCCGCCGACGCGCAGGTCCCGAACCGCGCCCGCGCCGGTGTCGTACACCATCCGGGCGCCGGCGAGGTGGGCGTGCCACCAGTCCGGCTCGCCGAACCCGAGTGTCGCGCCGTGGGCCTGCCCGAGTGCCTCGCGAAGCCGCGCCCCGGAGACGCGTGCGACGGTCAGCGGCTCCTCGAACGGGACGAGCGAGACGAGGTCGGCCCGCGTCACCTCGCCGGCGAGCGGGTCGCCCGCCCGCACGCCGCCCGAGTTCACCAGCCCCACGTCCGCGTCGGCGGCGCGCCGGAACGCCCCGGCGACGAAGTTGCCGACCCGACACTCACCGCCGAACGTGGTCGCCTCGTCGCGCGCCACCCGGTCGACGTGCGCGACCACCTCGTCCAGTCCCGCGTCGTGCGCCCGGCCGCGGAACCGGGCGGCGGCGTCCGGCGCGTTCGCGCCGTCGACGTCGTGGAGCCGCGCCGCGCCCGCGTCGAGGTCGACCTCCGCGACCAGTCGCCCGCCAGCCCCCGGGCGCGTCAGGAGCGTGCCCGCGACCCGCTCGGCGCGCCGGCTGTGGACGTGGCCGCCGAGGACCGCGTCGACGTCCGTCGCCCGCGCGAGTTCGTCGTCGCCGGCGCCGAGGTGCGAGCAGACGACGACGAACTCCGCACCCCGGTCCCGCAGGGCGTCGGCGGCCCGGCGCGCCGCGACGACGGGATCCTCGAACGAGAGCGGAGCGGCCTTCGGGTTGATCTTCCCGGTGTCGGGGTCGGTGAGACCGAGGACCCCGACCCGCCTCCCGTCCACCTCGCGGAGTGTCCACGGCTCGACGCCCGCCGCCGCGCCGAACCGGCTGTCGTCCAGCCGGACGTTCGCGCTCAGCCACGTCGGGCCGGAGGCCGCGACGAGCTCGCGCGCCCGGTCGAGGCCGAAGTCGAAGTCGTGGTTCCCGAACGTCTCGAGGGCCGTCCCGGCGGCGTCGAACAGGTCGAGCGCCTGCTCGCCACGCTCGACGAGCGCGAGGACGCCCGGCCCGAGGTCGTCGCCCGTGCCACAGACGAGCGCGTCGGCTCCGTCGAGCGCCCGGAGCCGCCCGACCAGCCGACCGACGCGGTCCGGGTCGTCGTAGACGCTCTCGAGGTCCGAGTGGTGCAGGAGCCGGGGCATCCCTCAGGCGAGTCAGACGGCCCGCGGATATGAGTCTGGGGCTTTCGGTTAGACCTCGTCGCCGGCCAGTTCGAACGCGACCGTCACCTCGGCCTGGTACTCGCGCTCGCCGGCTGTCTCTATCTCGACGCCGAGTTCGTCGACCTCGACCCAGTGGACGTTCTCGAGTGTCGCCTGCGCGCGGTCGACCGCGTCGTCCGCGGCGGCGTCGAACCCCGCTGTGCTCCGACCGATCAGCGTGACCTTCTTGTAGACCACGTGACTCGAAGGCCACCCCTCCCACCTCAACCTTCGGGCGTGTGGCAAAGCATTTGTGACGCGCTCCGGTGCGAACTGTATGACCGACGACGACGACTTCCGCGACGACCTGACCGCCGTCGAGCGGAAGTGGCAGGCCGAGTGGGAGCGCGAGGGCCTGTTCGAACCGGACCCAACAGCCGACGAGAAGTTCTACGTCACCGTCGCGTACCCGTACCCGAGCGGCGGGATGCACCTCGGGCACGTCCGGACCTACATGCTCCCGGACGTGTTCGCGCGCTACCAGCGGATGCAGGGCAAGAACGTGCTGTTTCCGATGGCGTGGCACGTCACCGGGACACCGATCATCGGCGCGCTCAACCGCGTCCAGGAGGGCGACGAGGAGCAGATATCGACGCTCCGCGAGACGTACAACGTCCCGACAGAGGTGCTGGAGGGGTTCGAGGAGCCGATGGACTACGCGCGCTACTTCGTCGACAACTCCTACAAGCCGAGCTTCAAGCGCCTCGGATTCTCCGTCGACTGGCGCCGGGAGTTCACCACGAACGACGAGGCGTACAACCGCTTCGTCGAGTGGCAGTACGAGCGCCTGCAGGAGCGAGGGAACGTCGAACAGGGCCTCCACCCGACGAAGTACTGCCTCAAGGACGAGAACCCGGTCACGACCCACGACCTGCTGGAGGGAGAGGACGCCGAGCGCCTGGAGTACACCGTCGTCGAGTTCGAACTCGACGGACGGACCTTCCCCACCGCGACGCTCCGGCCCGAGACGGTGTACGGCGTCACCCACCTGCTGGTCAACCCCGACGTCACGTACGACGTCGTCCGTGTCGACGGCGAGACGTGGCTGCTCGCCGCGGAGGCGACGACGAAGTTCACCCACCAGGACCACGAGACGGAGGTGCTGTCGACCGTCGAGGGCGCCGACCTCGTCGGCGAGACGGCGACCAACCCCGTCACCGGCGACGAGGTGCCCGTCCTGCCGGCGACGTTCCTCGACCCCGACGAGGGAACCGGACTCGTGATGTCCGTCCCCGGCCACGCGCCGTACGACTGGATCAGCCTCCAGGACCTGAAGCGAGACCCCAGCGTCCTCGCGGAGTACGGCGTCGACCGCTCCGTCGTCGAGAGCGTCGAGCCGGTACAGATAATCGACAGCGGCGAGTACGACGGTCTGCCGGCGGCGGCGGCGTGCGAGCGCCACGGCGTGACGTCACAGGACGACGAGGTGGCGCTGGAGGAGGCGACCGACGAGGTGTACACGACGGAGTTCAACGACGGCGTCCTCCGCGAGAACTGCGGGCGGTTCGCCGGCCAGGCCGTCGAGACGGCGAAGCCGGCGCTGATCGAGGCGTTCCGCGACGAGGGGACCTTCGACCGGCTCTACGACTTCACCGAACCGGTCGTCTCCCGGTCCGGCGGGACCGTGGTCGTCTCGCTCCAGGAGTCGTGGTTCATCGACTACGGCGACGAGGACTGGAAGGACCAGGTCCGGCGCCACGTCGACGAGATGAACGTCATCCCCGAGGAGAAGCGACAGGAGTTCCACGACACCGTCGACTGGCTGGAGCAGTGGCCGTGTATCCGCAACTACGGCCTCGGGACGCGTCTCCCGTTCGACGACGAGTTCATCGTCGAGCCGCTGTCGGACTCGACGGTGTACATGGCGTTTTACACGATCAGCCACCTGCTCGAGGACGTCGACCCGTCGGCGCTCGACCCGGCCTTCTTCGACCACGTCTTCGGCGGCGAGGGAAGCGCCGAGGCGGTCGCGGCGGCGACGGGTATCGACGCCGAGACGGTCCGTGCGGCCCGCGAGAGCTTCTCGTACTGGTACCCGCTGGACTGGCGGACGAGCGCCTACGAGCTGATCCGGAACCACCTCACGTTCATGCTGTTTCACCACACGGCCCTGTTCGACGAGCCCAACTGGCCGCAGGGGGTCGCGACGTGGGGGATGGGGCTGCTGGAGGGCACGAAGATGTCGTCCTCGAAGGGTCACGTGGTGGTCGCCGAGGAGGCGATCGACCGCCACTCGGCGGACATCATCCGGATGCACCTGTTCGCGTCGAACGAACCCTGGCAGGACTTCGACTGGCGCCCCGACGAGGTCGATGAGCGCGTGACACAGCTCCGCCGGTTCCGCGACCGGGTGCGCGAGTGGCACGGCGCGGGCGTCGAACGGGACCACGGCCTCGCCGACCGGTACGTTCTCTCGCGGCTCCAGGCCGTCGTGCGCGAGACGACCGAGGCGCTCGACGACTTCCAGACCCGGAAGGCAGTCCTCGGCGGCTTCTTCGGGCTCAACAACCTGTTCAACACCTACCTCGAGAACGTCGACGAGCCGAGCGCAGCCGTGCTCGACAGCCTCCTCGGGACGCAGATTCGCCTGATGGTCCCGTTCGTCCCCCACCTCTGTGAGGAGCTGTGGACCGAGACGGGCGGCGAGGGCTACGTCTCGACCGCCGCGTGGCCGGCGGTCGACGAGTCGCTCGTCGACCCCGACGCCGAGCGCCGGTTCGAGTTCGTCGAGGACGCCGTCGACGACGTGCGGGCGGTCGCGGATCTGGTCGACGAGTTCGACACCGTGACGCTGGTGCTCGCCGCCGACTGGAAGCGCGACCTGTTCGCCGACCTGCGCGAGGCCGTCGAGGCGCGGACGGAGTTCGGCGCGGCGATGGGCCGGCTCACGGACGGGCGCGAGGAGCACGGCGAGGCGATCCAGTCGTACCTCCGAACGTACATGGACAGCCCGCAGGACCTGCCGGACGAGGTGATGAGCCGCGACGAGGAGCGCGCGGCGCTGGTCGACCGGCGAGGGGTCGTCGAGGGGCCGTTCGACGCACGCCTGGAGATCGTCGACGAGTCGGAGACAAGCCACGAGCGCGCCGACCGGGCCGAGCCCGGTCAGCCGGCGATCATCCTCGAGTGATCACGGCGCGCGAACCACCTCGTGGCCGTCGTCGTCGAGGCCGACGACGGCCCACTCGGGGTCGGGGTCGAACGCCGCGAGACGGCTGTCGAGGGCCGCGGCAGCCCCCCGGCTGGTGACGTAGCAGCGCAAGTTCGGAGCGTCGTCGGACTGCCCGCCGTCGGTGACGGGCTCTTCGGCGCCGAGGACGCGCACGGCGACGGTGCGCCACTTCCGGCGGGCCACGAACTCTCGGCCCTCGTCGGTGACTGTGTAGCCGAGACGGCGAAACAGCGCCGCCGCCTCCGCGACCGGCGGACCGCTCGCTCCGGACATCGCGCTCCTGTACACGGCCTCGTGTGTTAACTGTTGCCACGCCGGAGAGCGGCCCAGTTAGGAGGTACGGAACGACTCGCCGCAGCCACACTCGGAGACGACGTTCGGGTTCTCGACGTGGAAGCCGGCGGCCTGGAGGCCGGACTCGTATTCGAGCTGTGCGCCTGCGATGTAGTCGAGGCTGGCCGGGTCGACGAACACGCGGAGGCCGTTCGCGTCGACGACGGTGTCGTCCGGCTCCGGCTCGTCGTCGAACCGCAGGCCGTACGACAGCCCCGCACAGCCGCCCTGCTGGACGAACAGCCGGAGGCCTGCCACGTTCGTGTCCAGTCCCTCGCCGGTCAGGAGGTCGAGTGCCTGTTCTGCCGCCGTCTCGCTGACGGCAACTGGGGGGTCGGAGTCGGCCCCGACGGCGTCTGTACTCATGCCGACCTGTATCGTGCCTGTGTTGTTAACCCTAACGGCGCCGCTGCTCCTCCGCGTCCGCGTCTCCGTTCCGGTCGGCTCCGTCGACCCGCCGCCGGACGCTCTCGGCGTGGGCCTCCAGGCCCTCCGTCTCGGCGAGTCTGGTGACCGTCGGCGCGAGGTCCTCCAGCGCCGCCCTGTCCAGCCGCTGGACCGTGCTGGACCGCACGAACGTGTCGACCGACAGGCCGCCGTAGACCCGCGCGCCGCCGCCGGTCGGCAGGACGTGGTTCGTCCCGGAGGCGTAGTCGCCCGCCGCGACGGGCGTGTACGGCCCGAGGAACAGGCTCCCGGCGTTCGTGATCCGCTCCGC
>JAQCMY010000245.1 GCA_028274865.1 Haloferacaceae archaeon
GCCCCCGTCGGCAGACCGAGTTCGCGGTTGAGCGCGTCGTACGCCGCCGCGAGCTCGGCCTCGCTCGCCCGCGCAGCCCCCACCACCTCCGCACGGCTCCGTGCGACCGACTGGATGCGCGCGGCGGCGTAGACGCCCGCGGCGGCGAACCCCTCCAGCGACCGCCCCCGGAGCAGGTCCGCGTCCTGTGCCGACCGGACGAGCGAGCAGGCGCCGTCGCGCACCCGGTCGGGCAGCGAGAGCCGGTCGACCACCCGCCGAATCTCGGTGAACGCGTACACCTGGTTGCGCTCCCGCTTCGACCGGATCTGGGTCCGCGAGTGCTGGCGGCGCAGGCGCGCCCACTGTCGGCGCTTGCGGCCCGTCGCGCGAACCGATCCGATCTCCGTCGACAGCCCCCGGTCGTGGCGTGACCGCGTCAGCGGTGCCCCCGTCCGCTTCGGGTCCGTGTCGTCGTCCGCGAACGACCGCCACTCCGGCCCGCGGTCCAGTCTATCTGTTCCGACCACGAGTCCGCAGTCCGCACAGACGGACTCGTCGCCGCTCGGTCTGACGTCGCCGCTACACTCGGGACAGGCACTCGTCGCCTCCATACCAGAAGGTGGTGCCCGATGGCAGGTTTAACCGAGGGTCGATCCGGTCGGTACGGCGGTCAGCCGCCGCCAGCTACGTATCGTTGACCGATACCTTTTCGCGCGCCGGCGTCCGGCGGACCAACGCTTTAGTACGGTCCTGCGGTCAGACCGTCGTGATGGGGCTGCCGGAGATCGCGGCGGGGATAGAGACGACCGAGGAACAGCGCGACAGGGGGGTGGCGACCGTCGACGAGACGGGGAGCCTGCGCGACCGACTCGCGGCCAGCGCGGACGCCCTGCCGTGTACGCCCGCGGCGGCGGCGACGGTCCTCGAGACGTACCGCGCGGGGACGAGTGTCGGCGACTGCGCACGCGAGGCGGGCGTCGCGCCGATAACCGCCGCGAAGGCGCTGTACCGCTGTGGCGTCACCGGCGTCACGCCGCTCGGCCCCACCGCCCGGCGGGTCGTCCGGGACTGGGTCGACGGCGACCTCTCGCGGACGGAGGCACGCGAGCTCGCCGGCGCGGAGGAGGCGGCGTTCGCGCTCGCGGCCTACGTCGAGACCCACGACCCGCACCCGGAGCTCGCCGACGCCGCCGCCGGCGCGCGCAGCCCGGACCGGACGGCGACCGTCGCGAAGCGCGACCGGCTCGCGGACGCGCTCGACGACTAGAGCCGGTCGCGCGCCGCCGCCAGCAGCCCCCCCGGCTCCGCGACAGACCGCTCGGCGTCGAACAGCGCCGCGGCGAGGTCCGCGACACCGGCGCCGAACGCGCCGCCCGCCGGCGACGTCGGGACCGCCGCGACCGCCGCCTCGCCCTCCGGCACCGTCACGTCCGCGTCTGCGAACTCGCCGCGGTTCGCGACGACGAGGTCCGCCGCCGTGCCGACGTCCTGGAGCCGTCCGCTGGTCCGTGCCACGGCGTCTGCGCCCCGCGTCGTCCCCGGCGCGACGACCGCCACGCGGTCCGCCGCGTCAACCGCCGCGACCGACTGGTTCGCGGCGACCGGCGGCACGTCGACGACCGCCGCGTCGAACGACCCGTCGGCCTCCGCGACCCGGCCGGCGAACCGCTCCGCGGCGGCGGCGGTCTTCGCACGGGCGACCTCCTCGAACGACGCTCGCGCCGGCACACAGGCGACCCGTCCCCGGATCCCGTCGCTCTCGACGTCCACCAGCCCGTCCGCGAGCGGCGCGTCCGCGGCGTCCGTGACCAGTGCGGTTGCGTCCGGGTCGATCCGGCCCTCGACGTGGTCCGCGAGCCCCTGGGTGGCGAACGCGGCGTCGAGGACGGCGACCTCGTCGCCCTCGGCGGCGAGGAGCGCCGCCGTCTCGACGGCCAGCCGGGTGACGCCCGCGCCGCCCGTCGCTCCGACGAGTGCTGCCGTAGCCATGGCTCGGCTGCCGACGCCACCGGTAGTAAAGCTACGCCTCTCGGCTCACCCGTCCCGGATCGCGTCGGCGGTCGTGGCCAGCGCCTCGTCGCTCACGTCCCGCTGTCCCCCGAAGGCCGCGTGGACCGGCCCGTGGCCGTCGCCCTCGTTGCGCGGCACGACGTGGACGTGGGCGTGTGGCACCTCCTGTCCGGCGGCGGGGCCGTCGTTCACCGCGACGGTCAGGGCGTCGGCGTCGGCGGCGGCCTCGACCCGCGGCGCGACGTCGTGGACCGTCTCGAACACGTCGCCCGCGAGGCCGGCCGACAGGCCGGCGACCCGGGCGGCGTGGCGCTTCGGGATCACGAGCGTGTGCCCCTCGGCGAGCGGGTTTGCGTCGAGGAATGCGAGGGTGGTCTCCGTCTCGTGGACGGTGTGGGCGGGAATCGCTCCGTCGACGATGGCGCAGAAGACACAGTCGTTGCTCACGGACGCACGCGTGACCCCGCGAGCTAATTAGACTGGCTCCTCGGCGAGGGCCTCGGCGACGACCGGCGCGGCGCTGACGGTCGAACACGGCCGCTCGAGGGTGTCGGTGGCGTGGACGGCGGTCACGCCGGCGCGCGCGAGCCGGGTCCGGGCGCTCCGGCTCAGCACGGGGTGGACACAGGCGACGAAGACGCGGCGCGGGTCGTCCAGCCCCGCGATAGCGCCGCTCATCGTCGCGCCCGTGGCGACGATGTCGTCGACGACCACGACGTCCCGACCGGCGGTCGCGGCGTCGTGGGGCCGGACGGTCACGCTGTCCCCGCCGTGGCGGGCCTTCTCGAAGTGGTCGGTCGTCCCGGCGCCGTAGCGGTCGCGGACCGCGGTTGCGGCGCCGACGGCGCCGGCGTCGGGCGCGAGAAAGAGCGGGTCGGTCAGCGCCGGGAGCGGCTCGGCCAGGCGCGGCGCGGCCTCGACGACCGTCGCCGGCGCGTCGAAGAACTCCGCGACCGACGGCTCGTGGGGACTGACCAGCACGACGCGGTCGGCCCCCGTCGAGACGGCGCGGGCGACGGCGCGGGCGGAGACGGGCTGTCCCGTCTCGAACGCCTCGTCCTGCCGCGCGTAGCCCATGTACGGCAGGACAGCCGTGACCCGCTCTGCGCCCGCCTCGCGGACGGCGTCCTGGAGCTGGAGCAGCTGGAGGTGTGCGGCGTCGTCGGGTGTCGAGCAGACGACGACCGCCTCGTCGCCGGCGAAGCCGGGCACCGCCGCCAGCGCCTCGCCGTCCGGGAACCGGTCGAAGCTGACCTCGGCCAGCGGCCGGTCGGTCGCCGCCGCGAGCTCGGCCGCGAGCGACTGTGACGGGGGACCGGGAACGATCACGTCCGCCCCGACCGCGCCCCGGCTCTTTCTCCTTTCGACTCCCGCTCGCCGGCGTCGACCGCCAGCCGCGCCACCTCGGGCGTTCCGAGCGCCTGCGTTCGCCACCTGCCGCCGTCGCCCCGGACCGCCAGCCGCCCCTCGCGTCCGGCGACGTACGTCGTCGCCGGCCCGCGCGCGACGTCGACGGCGTCGAGGCCAGCCGGCAGCGCCGGCAGCGTCGTCCACTCCTCGCCGCTCCCGCGGTGGACCGCCCCGTCGGCGGCGAGGGCGACAGCCGCGTCCGGCCCGCGCGCGACGGCGTCGAACGCGCCTCCGCGCCGCTCCGTCCAGCCCGGTCCGAGCGCGTAGAGGCCGTCGTCCGTCGCCGCGAGTGGCGTCCCCCGTCCTGCCACGTCACGGACGTCGTCGAGCCCCGCGCCGGCGACCTCGTCGCCGGGCGTGAGGCGGTAGAGCCCGTCCGGCGCCGCGACGAGGCCGCCGTCGACGGCGCGGGCGTCCGGCACCCGACCGAGCGCCGGCCCCTCCAGCCGTCGCACCGTCCCGTCCGCGAGGGCGGCCAGCGGCGCGCCCGCCCGGTCCGTCCCGACCGCCAGCGCCCGGCCTCCCCCGGCTGGTTCGCCGTCGACGAGCACGTCGTCCGCCGTCGCGGCGACGACGCCCGCCGCTGTCGTCGCGACGTCGTGGGTCGCGCCGGGGTGAGCGACGCCGAACTCGCCGACCCGCTCGTCCGCAGCCGCGACACGCACGACGCCGACGCCGGTCGCGAGGTAGAGCCGCCGGGCGCCCTCGCGGTCGTCGAACACCCGCTTCTCGGCGATGGTGTCGTCTGACACGCCCGCCCTGTCGGGAGCCGTAGGGAAAAGCCTCCGACCCGTGTTACAGAGTTTCGAGGCGAAAGCCCACGACTTTAGTCGTGGGATGAAGCCGACAGCCGGCGAAACGTTATCTATGTCGGCGTTCGCCGGTCGTATTGCCGAGTCCGAGGTAAGGATACGCACCCTTCGCGGGGGGAGATGAAGCCCGCTATCTCGGTCGGGGGCCGTACTGGCACGGCCCACAACCCCTCCGTGTACGAGTAGGGAACCTCCCGCCGTGGACTGCCCGGCCTGTGGTCGGGAACCCCACGGCTTTAGCCGTGGGAGGATGTCAGAGCGAGCGAGTCCCGCCGTTCACGGCGTTGACGAGACGCGTCGCGTCTCGTTCGCACACCAGAACGCAACGCGTTCTGGGGACGGGCGTGAATCGCGTACTCTTGATGCCGCAACCGCCGTCGATGGCCGACTGGATATTCCATCGGAGGACATTGGTCTGTTCGGCTATACAGGCTACGTACGGCGAATCGGACCGTCACGCGCACCTACGTCGCGTCCATCCGCAACCCGCGACAGGTCCGCGATGGCCTCGATTCGCTCGGGTTCGCCGTCATCAGAACGACAAAGCCGTTCTGATTGGCTCACGAGAGCGACGCTCTCGTGAACGCCTCGAAACGCTGGAACGTCGCCCGGTGGACTGCCGAGCGTATCTGGAGCGAGACGGGCCGCATTCCCGGCCACGCCGAACTGTCCTCGTACCTCAAGAGCCACGAACGCTACGCGGACCTCAACGCACAGTCCAGTCAGCGAGTACTCCAAGCGCTCGCCGAGGCGTTCAAATCGTGGTACGGCCACCGGCAGAACGCGAACCCGCCAGCCTACCGCAAGCACGGCGACCAGCATCCCCGGTCCACGGTCACGTTCAAGCAGGACGGGTTCAAACACGACCCCGAGAACGGGCGCGTCCGGCTGTCGAAGGGCCGCAATCTCCAGGACGGGTGGAGCGACTTCGTCCTCTGCGAGTACGCCGCCGACCCGGACGCCACAATCGA